>JAOTSA010000008.1 GCA_030247515.1 Sulfurimonas sp.
ATATCACTCTATACATACGAAGTTTTAGGCGGTAGATAATCTCTTTTTGACCTTTAAGCTTTTTTATTTTGCCAGACTGCATGAGAGATTTTTCGTTAGCAGAAGAAAAGTTAAGTGAAAACTCATCAAGAGAATCAAGGATAAAAGCTTGATTTTGTTTATCTATAGATTTTAAATCTTTTTTAGCAGAATTAAAAAATTCAATACTATACAAATTAAAGCCCTAATTCTTTGCGCATCTCTTCCATAGAAATAGTAGGCTCATTATCATTAAGCCTTTTTTCTGCTACTCGTATATCAAGATAATCAAAGTACATCTCAAGAGCAGAAGCGATAATATGGCTTTTTTTCTCATTCAACTCTTCAGCATAACGAGTTATATCATTGTTTATAGAAGTAGGTAATGTGATGTTTAATCTAGTTGTATTCATGGTTTTGTCACTCCTTATTTATGTGCATAATTATACACTATTTTAGAAAATAAGGATGGTACTTTTTCAAATCCCTCCCTATCCACCACAAAGACATATTTTATGAACTTTCAAAGACCTTGAAAAAGATTACAAAATCCCTCCTTATCCACTACTAAACCCTATTTTAGGAACTTTTAAAGATAGAAATAATGAATTTATAAAAAGTTTGCTTGCCTAATATAGTTTGGTTGATTTTTAAAAATCAACCAAACTTCAGTTTTCTAAGTGCTGCCTCTTCATCATCTTGACGCATAAGAGATTCGCCTACCAAAAAGGCATCCACACCCGCTTTGCTCAAATCTTCTAGCTGTCCATGTTCGTATATCCCACTCTCTGCAACGATAACTTTTCCGTTTGGTATCATGGGGATAAGTTCGTAAGAGAGGTTCATGTGCATCTCAAAAGTTTGGAGATTTCTGTGGTTTATGCCTATGATGTCGCTTCCCGCATAGATGGCTTTTACCAAATCGCTCTTATCATGAACCTCAACCAACGCTTCCATACCAAGATGTCTTGTGTAGCCTAAAAGCTCTTTTAGCTCATTTTTGCTTAGTGCGGCTGCTATGAGGAGGATAAAGTCTGCACCGTGAACCATCGCTTCAAGTATCTGGTACTTTGTTACGATAAAATCTTTTCTAAGAAGCGGGATACCTACATATCTTCTAATCTGCCCCAGATAATCCAGATTTCCCTGAAAAAAGTGCGGTTCTGTGAGAATCGAGATAGCACTTGCACCGCCACGTTCATAGCTTTGTGCTATTGCAATCGGATCAAAATTTTCTCTTATCACGCCTCTTGATGGGGATGCTTTTTTTACCTCAGCAATGATTCTGTAAGGGTCACTCTCTGTAGCTGTGAGGTACGGAAAAACATCTCTTGGCACTCTAGCGTTAAAAGCAAGTGAACGTCCTAACCAATCAAGTGAAAACTCTTTCTCTCTTTTTACAACATCTTCTCTTGTTTTTTTGATTATCTCATCTAAAATCATTTTTGTTCTTTTTTCCTTTTTTGAATTTTCTCACACTCTTCTATCATTTGAACATGCTTTACAACCTCTTCATTGTCTCCGCCATCCATCATTCGGACTTTTTTGATGATTTTTGCCGCTTCACTGCACTTTTGAAGTTTGTAGTAACCCCACGCAAGAGAATCAAGATAGTAAGAGGAGTTAGGTTCTATTTTCAGGGCTTCTTCAACATAGATGATTCCCTTTTTTACATCAACATCATGGTCTATAAGCAGATAGCCCAGATAGTTGAGATACATCGCATCTTTTTTTATCTCTATAACCTCTTTTAGCTTTGCAATAACACTTTTTTGCATCGTTTTATTATTTTTATCTTCACTGCTCTCGTACTCAAATATAGCACTTTGCCCTAAGAAAAGAGCATCTCCGCTCTCTTCGTAAAGCTCCTGTGCCATAGCAGCTGCTTTTTTATATGCTTTTTCTTGGATATAGAGTTGCAACAAAAGTTCATTATCATTTTTGCTCTCTTCTAAAAATTCTCTCATTTTTGGATAATCTCTTTTATACCCATAAATCTGAGTGATTTTTTTTGCTATTTCGACATTACCGTCTAATTTGTACATTCTTAAGTAAGTCGTCTCTAACGCATCAATATCGTTCTCACTACTATAAAATCCTGCAAGAGTGTTACAGATGTCAACAGAGCAGCCATAAATCCTAGAATGTGTCTCAAGCTGTGCGATTGCATCTTTTTTTCTCTCAAGGTTCATATACAAAAGAATCGCTATTTTTGTTATGATTTTTTCATTGTGTTCTATTGCGTAAGCACGCTTAAAATAGGTAAGTGCTTCTTCATACTCTTTGATTTTGACGCAAATATCTCCAGCCAAAAGATAGTCATCAACGCCTTGAGAGGTTGCAATAAGCTGAAGAGAGGTCTCTTTTGCCTCCTCCAACTTGTTTTGCTTCAAAAGTGCAACTATTTTAAATCTTTTCAGCTCTGCATCTTTGATCTTTGGCATAGCCTCATCTGCTTTTTGTACTACTTTGTCATATCTCTGTGCAGCCATATCATTTTTGAGTGAGCGATAAAAGTACTCTTTTTTGCCTGACTCTTTATAGAGAATTTCATATATTTTGGAAGCGTCATCATAGCCACCCTGCTCTTCAGCATAAAGTGCTGTAAATATATAGATATCCTCATACACAAAGCTTTTTTCATACCCTTTTGGTTCACTTGGCTGAGGAGTGGCACAGCCGCTAAAAAACAAAACTGCCCATATCGCTATCCACATCCACGCTCTACTTGACATCCACAACTCCAAGGCACTCAAGTTTTAGCTCATCAACTCTTGTTTTAAAATAGTCCCAAAAAGGAAAAGTTCTGCACTGAGCAGGGCGTACCTCGTAAATCATGCAGCCATTGGACGCTTTGTCATAAAAAGCACACTCATAGCTATCTCCCGCTTTGCGCTCTTTGATGGAGTATTTGTAGCCATTTTTGAAGAGAAATTTTTGCACAAACTCATCCGTTTCAAGCCCCACAAACGAGGCAATGGCTTCTATCTCTTGGGGGCTGACATAGATGTATCCACTCTCACCAGTACAACATTTTGCCTGACATGCAGCGCATGCGGATGGGTCAAAAGAGTAGCTAAATCCCTCTTGTGTTATTATATTTGACATTTTATACTCTGCGCCTTTGCTTTTGCATATATCTCTTTTGCCTTTTGCGAAAACTCATCTCCATCAAAACTGATAAAGGGTTCCCAAACTTTCATAAGCGATTTTGAACCGTTTCTTGCATGCACCATCACAAGCGATGCAACTCTGTCGCTTTTTGGATGTACAAACTGCACATCCACCGCCCTCATCTTCACACGCTCAAGTTCTGTGCAGATAAACCCAAACTGTGAAGCATCATAACAGAAGATAAAGTGCGAATTTGGTTTTAGCAACTTTGAAACTTTTTTAAAAAATTTATCCAACGGTAAATTGATATTATAGCGTGCGTTAAATAATATCTCATTTTGGCTCTTAGTCACACCATCATGATAAAAAGGGGGATTTGAGATGATGTAGTCATACTTCACATCCTCTTCAAGCTCCAAAAAATCTTTTTTATGTATCTTGTAGGCTATCTTGTTCACTCGTGCGTTGATGGTAGCATACTCTACAAAAACATCCTGCTTCTCAACCGCCTCAAGTTCCACTTTTGGATGCTCTTTTGCCACCAAAAGCCCTACAACTCCGCACCCTGCCCCGACATCAAGAACTCTTCCCTTTGGGCAAAATGTGCTGATGAAATCATACAAAAAGATAGAATCACTGTTGTAACAGTAGCCCGAAGATGGCTGATAAAGAAGCATCAAAAACCTTATCTGATATAATCTCGTAATTATATCTTAAAGGCTTTAAATGATAATTATCCCAGCAAGACTTGCTTCAACAAGGTTTCCTCAAAAAGTATTGGCTGATATCGGCGGTTTGCCGATGGTGGTTAGAACGGCAAAAAGAGTTGCACATCTTGATAGAGTTGTGGTAGCGGCTGACGATGAGTTGATTATCTCTATCTGCAAAGAGTATGGAGTAGAGGCGATGCTTACATCCACCACACACAAAAGCGGCACAGACCGTATCAACGAATGCGCAAACATCCTAAACTTGGCAGATGATGAGATAGTCATAAATGTGCAGGCAGACGAGCCGTTTATCGAGAGCGGTGTTGTGGAGGCGTTGCAAAAAAGACTGAATCTCCTAAAAGAGCAAAACGAGCCTTTTGTCATGGCAAGTTGCTACAATGCTATAAACAACGAGTCGGCACTTGACCCAAACCTTGTAAAAGTAGTGCTTGATGCCACACACAACGCCATCTACTTCTCCCGCTCACCCATCCCTTTTAACAGAAGCGGAGAGGCAAACTACTTCGGACATATCGGGATTTACGGTTTTGACAAAAAAAGCCTTCAAGAGTTTTGCAGCCTAGAGGATGCACCGCTAGAAGATATAGAAAAACTTGAACAACTCCGTGCCATTTATCATCAAAAAAAGATAAGCATGGTTAAAGTGGCAAGTACAGGGTTTGGAATAGATACAGAGGAAGATCTAAGAAGAGCGGTGGAGATTTTTTTATAAAAATTCCGTTATAATCAACGCAAATCACAAAGGAGTGAGGATGGGTGCTTTAAAATTGGATTTTATGCCATCATATACTTATGAAGAGTATAAAAATTGGGAAGGAAAATGGGAGATTATCAACGGTGTGGCATATGCCATGAGTCCTGCGCCTATGATAAAACATCAAAAAATCAGCAATAAAATAGCATGGTTACTTCAAGATATTCTCAAAGATTGCGAATTTTGCCAAGCACTTCTTCCCATCGATTGGAAGATAGATGAGCATACGGTTGTACAGCCTGATAATCTTGTCATTTGCCATACACCGCAAAATGAGGCTTACATACAACAAGCACCAGAAATCATCTTTGAAGTTCTCTCAAAATCCACCGCTTCAAAAGATATAAACTTAAAACACAAAATCTATGAAAAAGAGGGCGTAAACTACTATATTACGGTCAATCCTGATGGTGAAGTTGCCAAAATTTACCACTTAAAAGAGGGACGCTATATAAAACTTTGCGACACACATGACGCTAGCGTAAAATTTGAACTTGAGAAATGCAGTATCGATTTTGATTTTTCTAAGATTTGGTAAGTAGTAAAAGTGAGGTTTTTTGGGTAGTCAAGCTCTTACGCACTTACGATGCAAGTGCGTAAAAAACAGATTTAGATATTATCTCTAATACCTAGTTCTGCAACAAGCTTAAGATAAGCATCTTTATTTGTCTTTTTGAAATACTTCATAAGACGGCGACGCTGTCCTACTAGCTTTAAAAGACCAAGTCTTGATGCGTGATCTTTTGTAAACACTTTTAAGTGTTCAGTTAAGTCACTGATTCTATTTGTTAATAGTGCAATTTGAACTTCACTTGATCCAGTGTCATTCTCATTACGACCAAATTTCGCAATGATTTCTCGTTTTTTAGCCAAATCTAAAGCCATGATAGCCTCCAAAAGGTATATAATCTAACAGTCACACAAATCAGTGTATAAAGTTGAAGCGAAATAATATCTGATTTTGCCTTTTATTTCAACTTCTTTTGATATAATTTTTCTAAAATCAAATAAAGTAATATTATGTTAATAACTCGTGCCAGTGAATACGCAATTCTTTCACTTATAGTTCTATCAAAATCTTCTACACCCATAGATAGCGAAACGCTCTCAAACCAGCTCTCCATTCCTAAAAGTTTTTTAGCAAAGATTCTTCAAGCCATGGCAAAACATGGCATTTTAAAATCCTACAAAGGCGTCAACGGTGGCTTTGCACTTTTGCATGAACCAAAAGATATAACCATGCTTCACGTCATGTCCTCTGTTGAGGGAAAAGCTCCTGCCGTTTTTGACTGTTCTCCTTCGATGTACTCATGTCCATCAGGCAAAGCACCGCTCTGTTCACTCTGGCCATTTTTAAATAAACTTCAAGGAAGAATTGACTCTTTTTTAGCGGATTTGACATTAGCAGATATTTTAGAGTAGAAGCTTGGCAAAAAAACTTACCACTAGGCAGCAAATCGGCACAGCACTAAACTTTTTAATCGGACAAAGAGATTTAAGTGTTGTTATTTTTGTTATGGCGATTTTGGCGATTATCATTGTGCCTCTGCCCTCGGTTATGCTTGATATACTCCTTACCATCTCAATGGCTCTTGCGGTGCTTATCTTGCTTATCTCGCTCTATGTTCCAAAACCTACCGATTTGACTACATTTCCAACACTTATTTTGATTATAACACTCTTCAGATTGTCGCTAAATATTGCTACAACCAGAATGATTTTAAGTCATGGTCATGAAGGTCCAGAGGCGGTCAGTGATATCGTAACAAGTTTTGGAAACTTTGTTGTTGGCGGAAACTATGTCATAGGTATTATTATCTTCTCAATCTTAGTCATCATAAACTTTATGGTTATCACAAAAGGTTCAACAAGAGTTGCAGAGGTTGCAGCACGTTTTACGCTTGATTCTATGCCAGGAAAGCAGATGGCGGTCGATGCAGACCTCAATGCTGGGCTAATAGATGATGCAGAGGCAAAAAAAAGAAGAGCGGAAATCCTTCAAGATGCAAACTTTTACGGAGCAATGGACGGTTCGAGTAAGTTTGTCAAAGGTGACGCTGTTGCGGGGATTATCATCACACTTATCAACATCATCGGTGGGTTTTTGATAGGTGTTTTTCAACATGACATGCCAGTTGGAGAGAGCGCTTCTGTCTTTACACTCTTGACTATCGGAGATGGACTCGTTGGGCAGATTCCTGCACTTATCATCTCTACTGCAACTGGTATCATGATTACCCGCTCTTCTGGCGATGGAGATAACTTTGCAGAGGGTACTATCAACCAAATCATGGGAAATGCAAAAATCATGATGATTGTTGGTTTTATCATGACTCTTTTTGCGCTTGTCCCAGGGCTTCCTACCGCTTCTATGGGTCTTGTTGGCATACTTTTTGCGCTTCTTGGTTGGTCACTCTACAAGTATGAGAGAGGCGAATTAAAGATACTTAATGTTGAGGGGATTCTCACACCAAAAGAGAAAGAGGCACAAGCAAAAGAGCGAGCTGCTGCACGCCCTCCAAAAACAAATGAAGAGATTGCCAAAGAGGAAGAGAGCGCACTTCAAGATATCCTCAAAGTTGAGATGCTTGAACTCACGCTGGGTTATCAGCTCATCCGTCTTGCAGACAATACACAAGGCGGCGATTTGCTTGAACGCATCCGCTCTATGCGCAGAAAAATAGCCGCAGATTTTGGTTTTTTAATGCCACAAGTACGCATCAGAGACAACCTTCATCTCCAACCACAACAGTACCAGATTCTTCTAAAAGGTATCGCTGTTGGCGAGGGCAAAATTGTTCCAGATAAATTTTTGGCAATGGATAGCGGCATGGCGACGGGCGACATTAAAGGTGAACCGACAAAAGAGCCTGCATTTGGACTTGATGCACTATGGATTCTACCAAGCCAAAAAGAGGATGCAATTATCAACGGCTATACCGTTGTTGACCCTGCTACTGTTATCTCCACACACATGAGTGAACTAGTGAAGAAAAATGCACAAGACCTTCTTACTCGCCAAGAGGTGCAATCACTCATCACAAAAATCAAAAATGACTTTCCAGTTATCGTTGAAGATGTTCAAAAAGTTGCTTCTATCGGGCTTATACAAAGGGTTCTTAAAGCATTGTTGCATGAAAAAATTCCTCTTAAAGATATGCTCACCATCCTTGAGACCATCGCTGACATCGCCGAATATACCAAAAACGTGGAGATTATTACCGAGCAGGTACGTGCAAAACTCTCTCGTGTCATCACACAGATATACTCTGCCCATGATGGCGTGGTAAGACTACTCACTTTTGACACTGCATCTGAGCAGTTGATGCTTGAAAAATCACAAGAGCGTGATGGGATGCGTCATCTTCTTTTAAACGTCACAGAGATAAACGCACTCATCCAAGCAACAAGTGCTAAAGCTGCGGAGCTTTTACAAAAAGGGATTTCTCCTGTTGTGGTTATTGTTGACCCACAGTTGCGCCGAGGGATTGCAGAGATATTTGAGAGATTTTCTCTTGATGTGGTTACGCTCTCTCATGCTGAAATAGACTCAAATGCAACATTTGAGGTTATGGGTTCTATCTCTATCAAATAACATCAAGGAAATAAATGAATACACAAACCATTCACCATCTCTCGCATACTGACTTAGATGGCTACAGTTGCCAGCTTGTCATGCGCTATACACAACATAAACTCTTTAACTACAATGCCAACTATGGAGCAGAGGTAAAGCAGACATTAGAATTGATACTTCAAAAAATAACAAATAATCTTGAAGAGACAACGCTTTTGATAACCGACCTAAATTTGACGGCTGAAGAGTCCAAATGGCTAAACAGTGAAGTAGAAAAACTAAACAATAACAAAAAAAGAGTAACGCTTCTGCTTCTTGACCATCATGGAACAGGCGAAGAGAGTGCGCAAAAGTATCCGTGGTATTTTCTTGATACCACAAGATCTGCTACAAAAATCACCTATGACTATGCAAAAGAGCATTTCTCTCTTGATGCTCCAGTGTGGATAGAACACTATGTCGCCATCGTCAATGCGGTGGATTTGTGGAAGATGGAGGAACATGCAAACTTTGAGTATGGAAAGGTATGTATGCGTCTTATGAGTGAGATGAGAGAGCTTAACAAAATTATGTTTCCGCTTGAAGACAACCACTATAAACTCTCACTCTTGCTTGAAGCAACAAAATATATGGAGCTAGAAGGCGCACCCATCGTTTTGGATGAAAAGATTCATCTGCTCAAAAAAGATTTTTTCAAAACAGACAAAAATGACACGCTTGACAACTTGGCAACAAGCTACATCGTCAAACTTTTAGGCGATGCAAAAGATGAAAAGACGATTTACTACAAAGGATACAAAGGATATCTTAGCTATGCCCTTGGCAACACATCTATCATCGGCAATGGCTTTTTACTAACATATCCAGAGTATGACTTTATCGTGGATGTAAGTTTTAAAGGAACACTGAGTCTGCGTGCAAACAACGGCGTCAATGTTGCTACCATCTCCAAAGAGTGGTGTGGCGGCGGCGGACATCCAAATGCCGCTGGAGGTCGTATTATAGGGTTTAAAGAGCAGTATCGTTATGACCTTGTAAAGCAACAGATAGAAAAAATCATCAACGATAAAGAAGCAGTTGCGGGGGAGTTAGAGTATAAAAGAGAGGCTTAATACCGCCTCTGCAAAGAGTTTTTTACCTAAATTCTATTGGCAATTGACAAAATAGCGTTCAATGCCATCTGCCATTCCTCTTGCCATAATTTTTACATACTCACTATCAATAAGACGTGTTGCCTCTTTTGGATGCGAGAGAAAACCTACCTCAACCAAAACAGATGGCATCTGCGCTCCGACTAAAACCCAAAAAGGACCCTCTTTCACGCCGCCGTCTTTTACATCTTTGTATTTTGGATTTAGCGAGCCAAGCATTCCTCTTTGCAAATCTATAGCAAGTTTATTGGATGCAATAATGTTGTGGTGGTTTAAAAGATTAAGGTAACTATCCTTTCCATACATATTCATATCATCCATATCAGAAGAGTTCTCTTGTGCAGCTGCCTTTTTTGCTCTCTCTGAACGTGATGGAGAGAGAAAATAGCACTCAATCCCATGTACGTCATGAGCGCTTCCATTTGGAACGGCATTGGCATGAACGCTTACAAAAATATCTGCTTTTTTATCATTTGCAAACTCTGTTCTTTTGCTGAGTTTTATGAAAGTATCATCATCTCTTGTCATATAAACAGCATGTCCACGGCTTTTTAGAATTTTAACAAGCTCTTGAGAGATGTTGAAAACAACTGCTTTTTCCTGATGACTACCATAGCCAATTGCTCCAGGGTCTGTTCCGCCATGTCCTGGGTCGATAACTATTTTTTTACCACCTGCCATCTTTGGTAAATGAACTGCTTTTTCTATAATTTCTGGAACTTTTTGCGTACTTTTAATAGGTTCTGAACCAAAAGTAATCTCAAGCGTTGTCTCCTTTAGTGTATGAAAGAGTTCTATAGGAGTATTGTTATCTATCACAAGCCTAAGTGTTTCAGGGTTAAATTGAGCAATTTTTATCTTTGCCACACCATTTTTTGTGATATTATGCGAACTGGTCAACATAGATGTTTTGATATCAAAAATATACTTATACTGTTTTATCTTTTTTTCATGCAGAGTAAAATAATTTACCTTCTTTGGGTCTGTTTGCTGATCAAAAATCAACAGAAGCGTATTGTCTCTCCATTTTATAGATTGCAATTTTGCAACCGCACCAACCTGTACATCTTCTATATGTTTTGTCTTTTTCATCGGTTTTGGTTCTGGCTGTTTGTAGCTTGTGCTGTTTTTTGAAGAGAGTGCTTTTAGTTCAGCAGCATAGTTTGAAACATCTATCTCAAGCTTTGCGCCACTTGTCACGATACCCTGTAAAGAGTCCATTTTCAAATTCTCATCACCGCTAACCATGGACTGCAAGTAAAGATTTTTATAGTCATTGTAAGCACGAAATACATCACTTTGCAAGCCGCTTTGCATGTATGTATCGGCACGTTTCAGCACATCCTCGTCCGCATGCAACGCCATAACAACAAAAAACGATATCAAAAAGAAAAAGAGTTTTACCATCTGTTAAAACTATTCACCATGAACCAATTTATCCATAAGCTCTTTTACGGAGATGATTTCATTCACTCTGTATCCATTCGTACCTGAGAAGAAAAGTCCAGTTTCTGTGTTGCCAAGATAGGCATCGCTTAGTCTGTCTGCTATGCAGTAACCAACCTCTTTTGCCTCTTCTCCACGGTTACAAGGTGCGACACAGTTGGAGATACATTTGATAGAAGGACCTTCTCTCTTCTCTACCAAAAGAGTGAGATTTGTTCTTATCCCTTGCGCTGGGTAGCCAACAGGGGAGGAAAAGAGTTGAATATCCTCTTTTTTAGCCTCTAAAAGAACTTTTTTGAAGTTTTCGTGTGCATCACACTCATGCGTTGCGATGAAACGAGTCCCCATCTGCACGCCTCTAGCACCCAGTTCCATCATCTGCTCGATGTCGTTTTTATCCCAGATACCACCTGCTGCGATTACGGGAATATCTCCCCAAAGTGCCGCCTCTTCAACAACTGGTCTAACAAGATTTTCGAGTTGATTTTCAGGCATAGCACACTGCTCGTAAGTAAAGCCTTGATGCCCACCACTCTTTGGACCCTCAAGCACTACTGCATCTGGAAGGCGGTTATAGCGTTGTTTCCATCTTTTACAGATAATTTTGAGTGCTTTTGCAGAGGAGACGATAGGCACAAGAGCAACATCTGGATACCCTTCTGTAAACTCTGGCATATTTGTAGGAAGACCCGCACCCGTGATAATGATATCTATCCCGCTCTCGCACGCATCACGCACAACACGCCCATAATCATTGATAGCATAGAGAATATTTGCCGCAAGTGGTTTGTCACCACAAACCTTTCTTGCATTTTGGATAATCGCATCAAAACCCTCTTTTGAGTAAAATCCAAGTGCCTCAAGCGGTCTGCCCGCCACAAGCTTTGAAGCGTACTTTTTATCTTCATAATAACCTGTTCCAACGGCACTAACAACACCTAAACCACCCTCTTTTGAGACATTGCCAGCCAGAGAGTCCCAGCTTACGCCAACTCCCATTCCGCCTTGAACTATAGGTTTTTCTACTATATATTTACCGATTTTGAGTGATTCGTAGCTCATGCGTTGACCTTTAACTTTGCAAATTTTCTTTTTCCGATTTGGAGAATATACTCTCCGCTTCCTAATTGTAACTGCTCATCGCTAATCTTTTCTTGATTTATCTTCACAGCACCCTGTTTGATATCTCTTCTTGCTTGAGAAGTTGATGGTGTCAAACCACAGTCCACAAGTGCTTTCGTGATAGCTATCTCTCCATCCACGCTAAATTCTTCCATCTCGGTTGGGATTTCGTTTTTTGCATGAACTCGTTCAAACTCCTCTTTTGCCACATTTGCAGCTTCAAGAGAGTGAAATCTTGCAGTTATCTCTAACGCCAAATCCTCTTTTACTTTTTTTGGATGTAGCGAACCATCAGCCACGCCCGCTTTAAGTGCTTCTATCTCGCTCAATGTTTTTGTACTAAGTAGCTCATAGTAACGCCACATAAGTTCATCAGAGACACTAAGCACCTTTGCAAACATGTCATTTGGTACTTCTGTAACGCCGATATAGTTCCCCAAAGATTTGCTCATCTTCTGCACGCCATCAAGCCCCTCTAAGATGGGCATCATAAGAACGGCTTGTTCTTTGCCTATCTCATAAGCTCTTTGAAGATGTCGCCCCATCAAAAGATTAAACTTCTGGTCAGTCCCGCCTATCTCAATATCGCTTTTGAGATGAACACTGTCATATCCCTGAAGCAAAGGGTAGATAAATTCGCTAATAGCAATGGGTGTTTGACTTTTGTATCTTTTGTCAAAATCATCACGTTCTAGCATTCTTGCAACACTAAATGTGGTTGTGAGTGTGAGCATCCCTGAAGCTCCAAGCGGGTTAATCCACTCCGAGTTGAAAACAACTTCCGTTTTTGAAGCATCTAAAATCTTAAAAACCTGCTCTTTGTAACTCTTTGCATTCTCCAAGATTTCCACAGCACTTAAAGTTTTTCTTGTAGCACTTTTGCCTGTTGGGTCGCCGATTTGTGCGGTAAAATCACCGATGAGAAACTGAACCTTTGCACCATACTTCTGAAAAATTGCGAGTTTTTGCAAAAGAACTGTGTGTCCAAGATGCAAATCAGGAGCGGTCGGGTCAAAACCCGCTTTGACTGTATAGCTCTTGCCCTCCTCAAAATAGGCTTTTAAAAGCTTCTCTATCCTCTGGCTGTCGATAATCTCAGCACTTCCTCTTTGTATCTCTTTTAAGGCTTCTTGTAACATACTCTCTAACTTCCTATTATAATTATAAATTATCTATACGCATCATCCGTGCGAATAAAATGTATCACTTTTATTTTCTGTTCGATTTTAGCACGAAGTGCGTTAATATCTGCTTCTTTGCTCTCAAATCCTATTTCACAGTAGCGTGTAGATTCGCTTTTGTTTTTTCCAAGTTCTATCTGGTTGATGTCGATTTTGAGTTTTGCCAAAAAGTTTAAAAACTCTGCCAATGTCCCTACCCCACTTTGCAGCGAAACAATCATGTCATAGTTGTAAATCTTGAGTTTTTCCCATCTTACAAAAACCATAGGCTCTTTTGCATCTAGTTTTTTCATAGCACTTGAACACATTTTGTGGTGTACATGCGCTTTCCCTTTCTCTAAAAATGCCATAACTTCATCGCCATTTTTTGGATGACAACAGTAATCAAACACAACATCGCCAACGCTTGATGTGCTAAAAATCTCCAAGCCTCTCAAGCTATAAAGTCTAAGCTTCAACATGTGTCTTGACAAAAATCCCTTAAAACGGCTACTTTCACTGATTTCAGTCATAAGTTTGTGCAACACATCTCTAAAGTGTTCTATATCTGTTGCGACACTTGCCCTTTTATCGCAGTTGTTTTTATCAAACCACTCTTCTACTTTTAAAGAGTTTTCATTCATCGCCGCTGCAACAATATTGATGCTTGATTTTGCATCGATTTCTCGTACTCGTGCGTTGCAGTTATACTTAATATTTGTTTTTGCTTTGGAAGTTTTTACCGCATCAAGCCAACTGCAGCGTGTGATTGTATTTTCGTCAAGTTCAATTTTTACAATATCGCCGTTATGAAGTTCGTTGATAAGAGATGTTTTGACTTTGTTCACCAGAGCTGATTTGGCATGATTGCCCACGTGTGTGTGTACGGCGTAAGCAAAGTCAAGTACAACTGCTCCTCGTGGAAGGGTAAAAACCTCTCCTTTTGGAGAAAAAACAGAGATATCCTCACTATAAAGGTCGTTTTTTATGAGGTCATAAAAATCTTCAACGGACTCATTTTGGTAGCCAAGATTGTGTAGCCAATCAAGTTTGATGTTGTCGTTGCCGCCGCTTTTGTATTTCCAATGCGCCGCAACGCCAAGCTCGGCGGTTTTGTGCATATCGTACGTTCTGATTTGCACCTCAAAAATGGCAGTTTTGTAAAAGACAGTTGTGTGAATCGTCTTATATCCATTATCTTTAGGTACGGCAATATAATCTTTAAAGCGTGAAGAGAGCGGTTGAAAATGTAGATGGATAAGCCCTAAAATATTGTAACACTTTACAGGGTCATCTGTAAGAACCCTAAGTGCCAGAAGGTCTAAAACTTCCTCAATCCCAACCCCTTTGCGTTGCATTTTTAGATAGATTGAGTATCTATGTTTTACACGAGAGAGTATCTCAATATCATCTTCACAAAAACCATTTTGCACCAAAACTTTGTGGATTGCCTCACGAAATTCATTTAGCCTCATCTCAATAGCATGATAGTGATTTTCTAAGTAGATATTGATTTGCTCTTTTTCCTCTTTAAAAAGATAAGAAAAGCTCAAATCCTCAAGAAGATTTTTTAAAAAAGAGATACCTAAACGGTGGGCAATTGGTGCGTAAACAACAAGTGTTTCTTCGGCGATTCTTTCTTGTTTGTGAGGAGCTAAAGAGTCGAGTGTAAGCATATTGTGAAGTCTATCACATAGCTTGACAACTAAAACACGTACATCTTTGATACTTGCAAGAAGCATTTTGCGAAATGAGAGTGCTGATACAACAAGTTTTTCGTTTGAGTTTGACGGAATGAGTTCGGCATCACGGATGGTGTCTATCTTTGTAAGCCCCTCCACCAGATGCGCTACATCAGGACCAAAGAGCTCTTTGACCTCTTCGATGCTTATAATCGTATCTTCTACTACATCATGTAAAAGTGCGGCTATCGCCATCGACTCATCATTTGTAATAGAAGAGACGATGCTTGCCACTAAAATAGGATGAATAACATAAGGTTCACCGCTTTTGCGGAACTGGCTCTCATGTGCCACCTTAGAGTAGTCAAGTGCTTTTTGAAGCGTTGGACTTGGCGAAATTTGAGAAAAAAGATAGCTCGTCGCTGAGTCGATAGTAACTATCTCTTTTATCTGCTTGATATCTACTTGACTCAAGTTCAATCCACTATTTTACTATATCAGAAAAGCCTTTGATAGTTACAAGGCCCTGAGCAATTTCCATAAGTGCCAAATCTGCTGGTTTAATTTTCTTAGAAACATTTAGTTTGCTTGTCGCACCGTTTAGAAGCTCATCCATTCTTTTTGCCACAGCGATTGCAAGCTGATAGCGATCCATGTTTGGATTATTTTCTAGGATTGTTGCAGTTAATTCTTCTACTTTCATTTTATCTCCTTAGTTAAGATTTATATTTATTTGACTATCGAGCAGTTTTGCATATTGCCGTTTTGTAAAATGTCTAAAAGATTTCCTTTTCTAAACATATCACATACTAAAATCGGAAGCGAGTTGTCTTTTGCCAAAGCGATAGATGTGTCATCCATGACTTTGATATGGTCACTCAAAGCCTGCTCGTATGTTAGCTCAGGGAGTTTTACCGCATCGCTAAATTTATTTGGGTCTTTGTCATAAACACCGTCAACCTTCGTTGCTTTGATGATAACCTCTGCTCCAATCTCTACAGCTCTTAGCGTTGCTGCGGTATCGGTGGTAAAAAATGGGTTTCCAGTTCCAGCCGCAAAAATAACAACACGCCCTTTTTCCAAATGGCGTACCGCACGGCGGTTAATGTAAGGCTCTGCTATCTGCTCCATTTTGATGGCAGTCTGCATACGCACTTGAAGTCCTGCGTGTTCGCAAGCCTCTTGCATAGCTACTCCGTTGATGACAGTTGCCAGCATCCCCATATAATCACCTGAAGTTCTCTTGATGATTCCGTCTTTTGCTGCCGTTACACCACGGATAATATTGCCACCGCCAATAACGATACCGACCTCGATACCTGCATTGACAAGCGACTTAATCTCTTGCGATATGTAATTTAGGATTTGTGTATCAATCCCGTACCCTGCTTCGCCTGCAAGAGCTTCACCCGAAAACTTTACCAACACTCGCTTGTTAGCCATGCGCTTCCTTTGTTTACTAAATCCGCGAATTGTACTTAAACTTCTCTTTGATATTGCTTTGTTTATTGACATTGGATATATATTTTAATATACTTCGAAACACAACAAAAGGATTTCTATGCAAAATATGCTTCACGGTCGTCTTTGGCTCAACAAATCTGACCATGACTTTTTGGGCAAAGGACGTATGGAGCTGCTTATGCTCATAGAAAAAAGCGGCTCTATAACAAAAGCCGCCAAAGAGATGAAGATGAGCTACAAAGCGGCATGGGATGCAGTCGATGCCATGAACAACCTCTCATCCTCTGCGCTTGTGGAGAGTTCCAAAGGCGGCAAAGGGGGCGGCGGCACTACCATAACTCCCTACGCAAAAGAGCTTATTGAGACTTACAAGATTTTGGAAGAGGAGCATCACCTTTTTTTGCAAAATCTAGCAAAGAGAATCCAAGAAAAAGATGGGCATATCTCGCTTCTTGAGAGCATGAGCGTGCGTCTGAGTGCGAGAAACCAACTAAAAGTAAAAGTTGCAGAGATTCACAAAAGCAGGGTTGAAAGCGAACTGACTCTTCAGCTGGGCGAAAATACATGGCTAAATGCAACCATAACAAATGATTCGTTTGATGCGCTTGAAATCGCCATCGGAGTGGAGCTTTATGCCATTTTCAAAGCAAATGCACTGACTTTGAGCAGTGATACAGATCTTAAAAAAAGCGATGCAAACCGTTTTTTAGGAACTATAGCAAGAATAGAGCGAGATAGTTTTAATGCCCAAATCATCATTGAGCTTGAAAATAAAAAGAGCGTCTGTTCCACCATGAGCGTGGACATTTTTGATGAGCTGGGTGTCGGTGTGGGAAGTAAAGTTGTGGCATTTTGCAGACCAAAAAATATCATCTTGGGAAGATGGTAAGATGACTTCTTGTAAGTTCAAAACTAAGCGAATGATTCTGCAGCATAGCGAAGCCTTAATGAGCGTGTTTTGAGCTTGCAAGAAATCTAGTAAATATGCGTTATATATTTGTAAATATTACGAGGAGATAAACAATGAGACGATGGATGGCTTTTTTGGCTCTGTTTTTTGTTTTGAGTACAGTTGTGCAGGCAGAGAAAATTACGGTTTTTGCGGCAAGTGATTTGAAATTTGCACTTGATTCGGTACGAGACGAATTTTTGAAAAAAAACCCAAATTGTGAAATGGAGATGATATACGGAAGTTCGGGCAAAGGGATGCACCAAATCCAAAACGGCGCACCTTACCACCTCTTTTTTAGTGCAAATATGGAGTTTGTAGCAAAAATGTACAAAGATGGCGACATCGTAACAGAGCCTAAAATGTACGCTCTTGGTCGTTTGGTTTTGTGGAGCAAATATAAGGATTTTAGACCAGAAGCGGGGTTTGAAAACCTCAAAGAACCGTGGGTTCGCAAAATCGCCATAGCAAACCCCACGCATGCCCCTTACGGCGAAAAAGCAAAACAGACACTAGAGCAACTAGGGCTTTATGAAAAGTTACAGCAAAAACTTGTTTTAGGCGAAAATATCTCGCAAACAGCAGGTTTCATCTCAAGCGGTGCGGCAGATGTGGGCATCATTGCGCTCTCGCTTGCACTTGCTCCAAATATTGCAGAGAGTTCGCAAAAAGGCTATTTTCTCATTGACGCACAACTCCACGCTCCGCTTCTTCAAGGATACGGCATAACAAAAAAAGGGCAAAACAGTGCAGAGGCTCAGAGATTTTATGACTTCATGCAGACAAAAGAGGCAAAAGAGATGATGAAAAAATACGGATTTACAACAGAGGAGAAGTGATGGATGAAAATTTTATACAAACCATGAAGCTCACATTTGAGCTAGCGGCACTTACGACGCTTATACTTTTGTGCATAGGAATCCCGCTTGCATACTTCCTCTCGCAAACAAAGTCACGGCTAAAACCCGTTATAGAAGCGTTTGTCTCCATGCCGCTTGTTCTTCCGCCCTCTGTTTTGGGCTTTTACATGCTGCTAGCATTTAGCCCAAAAAACAGCTTTGGCGCGTGGCTTGATGAGGCGTTTGATATAAGGCTTGTTTTTAGTTTTGAAGGACTTGTTATCGCTTCTGTCATATTTAGCCTTCCATTTATGGTGCATCCCATCCAAAGCGGATTTAGCGCACTCTCAAGCTCACTCAAAGAGGCTTCATACACACTCGGAAAAAGTCCATTTGAAACTCTTTGGTTTGTTCTACTACCAAACATAAAACCCTCTTTACTCACCGCTTCAGTCATCACATTTGCCCACACGGTAGGAGAGTTCGGAGTAGTTTTGATGATAGGCGGCAACATAGCAGGAGAGACAAAAGTAGCAAGCATCGCCATTTACGACGAGGTAGAATCGCTAAACTATGCAGTCGCAAACCAGTACGCATTTACACTTTTTGTGATTACTTTTGCTATCTTACTTTTTGTTTATGCGGTCAATAAAAAGATGGTTAGAAGTGAGTTTAGATAAATTTCTTGTGGTAAAATGATAAAAAAGCAGAGGTAATAAAGTTAAGGCTTTGGTGATTTTCAAGTAATGAACTCAATCAATATTTAGAGATGATTTGAGGGAAGATTGAAATAGAATTTGTTGATATATTGACAAATTAAATTGATTTATATAAAATGAGAATATGAATATATAAAAGGATATGAAAATGTTAAGTATTGGCGTAGGTGAACTTCAAAAAAATATCTCTATTTTTCAAAATCTTACAGAGGTTTTGGAAGTAGTTGATAAAAGAACAAAACAACCTTTGGCTTTTGTTTATCCGATTCATAAACAATCACAGACAGCTCTCATGGCTGGAAAATACAAAGATAAAGTAAATCTTTCATCGATGAATATAGAGCAAATAAAACAAGAAGCATTTCTAAAAGCTATGGAAGAAAAATATGGTTTATCTTCTTGATACTAATGTCATCATCAGATTTTTAATAGGAGATGATGAAAAGGTTTTAGCCGAGAGTATAAAAATCTTTGAACAAATCGAATCTTCAAAAATCCAAGTAGAGATGCTTGAGGGTGTTTTGATGGAAGCCTATTTTGTATTGACTAAGTTTTATAAAATAGATAAAAACAGTGTGATAAATGACCTTAAAACTATTTTAGCATTAAATGGAGTTGTCAATAACAACAAAGCGATACTCTTTGAAACTCTTTCAATCATAGAAAATAAAAATATTGATTTTGTTGATGCGCTGATTTGTTCAAAAAGTAAACTGCAGGGGTATGAAAAACTGAGTTTCGATAAAGATTTAAAAAAGTGTTGAAGATAAAATGAAAACTTACAAACTCAACTACGACAAAGCTCTCTATAAGTTATATTGATAAAGAGGTTGAATTGGCTTAATGAAAAAGAGATAATTTAAAACGGAGACAGTGTCTCGGAAATTCGATTTAAGGCTGGTTTCACTATCTATTTTTAACTAGAATTGATGATAAAGATGAGTTTAAAAAATTATTGGAAGATTGAAGAGAGCAAATGATACACCTAAACATAACCAAACCGCTTCACACCGCAGATGGGACGATAGAGCTTAGCGTAAACAAAGAGATAGAGAGCGGCGATTTTTTGACACTTTTTGGGAAGAGTGGGAGTGGAAAAACTACGCTTTTGCGTATCATTGCGGGGCTTGAGACTCCTCAAAGCGGAACGATTGTCGTGGATGGCGTTGTTTGGTTTGACAATGAAAAAAAGATAAACTTGCCGCCGCAAAAGCGAAATGTGGGGTTTGTTTTTCAGGATTATGCGCTTTTTCCAAACATGAGCGTTCGCCAGAACCTAGAGTTTGCGCTAAAAGAGACAAAAGAGAGCAAAAAAGTGGATGAGATACTCGAACTTATGGAGATTCAAAACCTCTCATCCATGAAGAGTGAACACTTAAGCGGCGGGCAGAAACAGAGGGTTGCGGTGGCAAGGGCTTTGATGACAAATCCAAAGATACTGCTTTTGGATGAACCACTCTCTGCACTTGATGGTGCGATGCGGCTGAAGCTTCAAGAGGAGCTTTTGGCGGTACATCAGAGGTTTGGGCTTACATCTGTTTTGGTCAGTCATGACATCAGCGAGATATTTCGCCTCTCAAACAGAGTATTTCAAATCTCTTTGGGCGCTATCTCAAGGGATGCAAGCCCGAGCGAACTCTTTGCAAACCAAAATCTCAGCGGCAAATTTAAAGTCATAGGCGATATACTTAGCATCCAAAAAAATGATATTTTATATGTTGTGGAAGTTTTGGTTCACAACGAAATCATCAAAGTAACAGCGGTAAAAAACGATATAAAAAATCTAAACATCGGGGACAAAATAATGCTCTCAAGCAAAGCATTCAATCCAATCCTCTCAAAGGTTTAATCATGAATATATTAAAGGGAACTATCGTCTCTATCAAACAGAGCGAGAGCTTGATGCTTGTTTTTATGGATGTAGAGGGAGAACTTTTCAACTCGCTTCTCCTTGAGGGCGACAAAAATCATTTTGAAGTCGGAATGAATGTGCATCTGCTCTTCAAAGAGACAGAGGTCACGCTTGCCACGACATCATCCGCCCTCAGCGAGAGAAACGCATTTTGCTCAAAAATCACGAACATAGAAAATGGCAAAATCTTATCCAATATCACGCTTGATTTTTTAGGCAACGACATCAACGCCATCATCACCAAAGGGGCATTGCATGGGTTAAAATGCAAAGTCGGGGATGAGTTTTTGTGGGTCGTGAAGGCAAATGAGGTTACTTTGCAACCAGAGTAATTTTGTGCTTATGCCTCCACGAGAGGCAAAGATTGCTTTGGCTCTTTTTTATCTTACCCACCCCCGCTAAAGAAAAAACAGACACATTTTGCTATAATACATCTCATAATTTATAACCATAGGAAAACTAGTGATTACATTAAAAGAAGCACTGAAATTAAGTAAAGAAGAACTAGAAAATTTTAAAAATGAGTTAAAAATAAAAATTGAATCAAATGCAGATTTAAACGCTTACATAGATGTTCACAATATGGGCGAAGGTGTGCCGATAGCTATAAAAGACAATATTCAAGTAAAAGATTGGTCGGTAACATCTGCTTCAAACATACTTCAAGGCTATATCGCTCCTTACAATGCTACCGTTATAGAAAAGATGTTGGCTAGCGGGCTTAGTCCGTTTGGGCGAACAAATATGGATGAGTTTGCTATGGGAAGTACGACGGAGTCAAGCTTTTACGGAAAAACGCTCAATCCTCACAACAAAGATTGCGTCCCTGGCGGAAGTTCTGGCGGAAGTGCGGCGGCTGTTGCAGCGGGTCTTGCGATAGCGGCACTTGGAAGTGATACGGGCGGAAGCATCCGTCAGCCTGCCTCTTTTTGCGGGATTGTGGGGATGAAACCGACTTATGGGCGTGTTAGCCGTTATGGGTTGGGAGCTTACGCTTCATCACTTGACCAGATAGGACCGATGACGCAAAATGTTGAGGATGCAGCGATTTTGTATGACATTATCAGTGGACATGACGAAAAAGACTCAACAAGTGCAAACAAAAACGACAAAGTATGTGACAAGCTAAACCCCAACCGCAAACTTAAAGTCGCTGTTTTGCCAAAACATATCCAAAATGCAAGTGACGATGTAAAAAAAGCTTATGAACTTGCAGTAAATGCTCTTAAAAATGCAGGGCATGAGATAGTAGAAGCTGAGTTGATGGACGCAAAATATGATATCTCGGCTTACTATATAACGGCAACGGCGGAAGCTACTACAAACTTGGCTCGTTATGACGGTATCCGCTATGGAAACAGAGTTAGCGGCAAAGACTTAAACGACACATTTGTACAGACAAGAAGTCAGGGTTTTGGCGATGAAGTTAAACGCCGTATCTTGCTTGGAAACTTTGTACTCTCAAGCGGATATTATGAAGCTTACTATGTAAAAGCACAAAAAACTAGACATATCATAAAAGAGCAGTACGAAAATATATTTAAAGATGTGGATTTGATACTCTCTCCTGTTGCACCGACAACTGCAAACAAGTTTGGAGAGCTATCAACTCCGATGGAGATGTACTTAAGCGACCTCTATACCATCAGCGTAAACCTTGCGGGACTTCCTGCAATCTCCGTGCCTGTTGCAAAAAGCTCTAATGGAATGCCGATAGGTCTTCAGCTAATCGCAAATGCTTACGAAGAGCAGACGCTTTTTGACGGTGCATTAAGCCTTGAGATAGCAGTAAATTACCAAAAATAAAAAGGTCAATCATGCGAAAGAGTTTCAGAGTTCAAAATGTAAAATGTGGCGGTTGTGCAAATACCATCAAAGAGGCTCTAATGGAGGAGTTTAGTGAAGTTGATGTTGATTTGATGCAAGAGCCTCGTGTCATTACTTTAGAGATAAAAGATGAGGAAGCCGAAAAAAGTTTTCGTAAAAAGATAAGATCTCTTGGCTATCCGATGGAAGATGAGGAGCTAGGAGTATTTACAAAAGGCGGACTTAAAGCCAAAAGTTTTATCTCATGCGCTATCGGAAAGATGAATGAAAATTAAAAATTTGGCTTAATGATATACTCATAAGTTGAAAAAAGTATCTCCACTCCGATAAGCCAGATTATAATCCACTCCAAAAATTCACTCGATTTTTGGTTTACTCTGTCCGTTATGAACTCTACAGACTCTTTTAAAAACGATATTTTATACTCTACGACTTCAAACCTTGACTTTAGTTCAAGTTGAAGTGCAAGTTGATTGTAAAGCGACTCAAGCTCTATATCATCCCAAACTATATCAGGCTTATCTAACAAATAGAGCTGACTAAGTATCTCAAACCTCTCTTTTGCTATACCGACGGCGAAACTCATAAGATTTTTTCTATCATTTGCTTTAATATTTTCTATTCTATCATAGAGTTTTTTGCTCTCTTGCATCTTGACTTCAAGAGACTTTTCCCTTATCTCTAGTCCAACACTTTGTGAGAGTGCAAGGGAGATGATAGAAGCAACCGATTTGTTAAATTTGTTATATTTGATGGTGTGCGTATCAATAAGCGGTTTTTCATAAAGAGCGTCCACAACCATGGGATAGTCTTGGTTTACAAGTGCTGTTTGGTAGTGCGGTGCTTCTTTGATTTTTAGTCTTTGCAGAAACGACTTTATCTCATCATGACTAAAATTGCAAAATGTGATAACTCCAAAAGAAGTGGTAAATATAAATTTATCATTTGTTATTTCGCCTACAAGCGACTTCTCTATCGTTGTGAGGATTAAGCCAGGAAACTCTTTTTCAAGGTCATTTTTTGTGATGATTTTTGGTATCTCTACAGATACAAACAAAATTCTTGATTCCATTTTTTCAGCCTTGTTTTGATGATTTTGCTCTATTATACAATTTTTTTATCTCTATTTTATTACTATGGCTTTACCTCTTTTTAACCACAAAAAAAGTATAATCTACAGAATTTTTATAGCAACATAAAAACTTTTAACCTTTAAAAGGATAACCATGAAAATTCGTAAACGCGCCCTTACCTTTGAAGATGTACTTCTCGTACCAAAATATTCCGAAGTTTTACCAAAAGAGGTCTCTTTAGAGACAAAGCTCTCTCGCAATATCTCTCTTAAAATCCCTATGGTTTCAGCTGCAATGGATACTGTTACGGAGTATCGTGCAGCTATCGCTATGGCAAGACTTGGCGGCATAGGCATCATCCATAAAAATATGGACATTGAGACACAATGCAAACAGGTAAAAAAAGTAAAAAAATCTGAGAGCGGCGTTATTATTGATCCTATCTATGTGCATCCTGATGCTACACTTGCGGAAGCAAATGCACTTATGGAAGAGTTCA
This sequence comes from Sulfurimonas sp., assembly GCA_030247515.1. Taxonomy (GTDB): domain Bacteria; phylum Campylobacterota; class Campylobacteria; order Campylobacterales; family Sulfurimonadaceae; genus Sulfurimonas. The sequence goes on from JAOTSA010000008.1 coordinate 24,038, forward strand.
AAATCTCTGGCGTTCCTGTCATAGACGCACACAACAAACTCTTGGGCATCCTCACTAACCGTGATATGCGCTTTCAAAAAGAGATGAACAGACGTGCTGATGAAGTGATGACAAAAATGCCTCTTATCACCGCAAAAAAAGGCATTTCGCTTGATGAAGCAGCAGATATCATGCATAAAAACAAGATAGAAAAGCTTCCAATTATTGATGAAGATGGATTTTTAAAAGGACTTGTAACTATCAAAGATATCAAAAAACGCATTGAGTATCCAAACTCAAACAAAGATGCTTTTGGCAGACTTGTTGTTGGAGCGGCTATTGGCGTTGGACAACTTGACCGTGCAAAGGCACTGGTTGATGCTGGAGTTGATGTTTTGGTTCTCGACTCTGCACATGGACACTCAAAAGGCATCTTAGATACTGTTAGAAAAATCAAAGAGACAATGGAAGTTGATGTCATAGCAGGAAATATCGCTACGGCAGAGGCGGTTGAAGCTTTGGTTCAAGCTGGAGCAGATGGCGTAAAAGTCGGTATTGGACCAGGGTCTATCTGTACCACTCGCATTGTTGCAGGTGTGGGCGTACCACAAATCTCTGCTATTGCAGAGTGTGCAGATGCTGCACGCAAACATGGTGTTCCCGTTATCGCTGATGGCGGTATCAAATACTCTGGCGACATCGCAAAAGCTCTTGCAGTGGGGGCTAGCTGTATCATGGCAGGCTCACTTTTAGCAGGAACAGAAGAGTCTCCAGGGGAGACTATCATGTTTCAAGGTCGCCAATACAAATCCTACCGTGGTATGGGAAGCATCGGGGCTATGCAAAAAGGGTCAAACGACAGATATTTCCAAGAAGGAACTGCGGCAGACAAGCTTGTACCTGAGGGCATCGAGGGGCGTGTGCCGTTTCGTGGAAGCATCGCTGGCATAGTACATCAAATGATGGGCGGACTTCGCTCTTCTATGGGCTACTGTGGAAGCAAAGATATCCCGACATTTTGGGAGCAAGCAGAGTTTGTTGAGATAACAAGTGCTGGTCTCAAAGAGAGCCATGTTCACGATGTTATCATCACGCAAGAAGCTCCAAACTACCATATATAACCTTCTCCATCTGGGCATAAAAACTTTATGCCCAAAACATCTCTTTTTCCTATTTTTTTTAAACAACTAAAAATATACAATACCCTTCCCTCTTTTTAATTTATTGACTTTTATAAAAAAATAGAGTAAAATCTATGAATATTATAATTTTACATAATAAAAGGCTTTAGGATGGAAAATAGTCAAGAGATTAGCAGATTAAAATTTTTTCCCATCATGATGTATGCAGTTGTTATGGGCTTAAGTGGGCTGACTATAGCATACCAAAAAGCAACACTCTGGCTTGATTTTCCTGCCTTTTTTGGTGAGATTTTTATGGTGCTGACAACTGCTGTTTTTATCCTTGTCTCATTTGTTTATGCAAAAAAGTTCTTTATCTACAAAGTAGCTGTAATGAGTGAGTTTTCGCATCCTGTACGCATCAACTTTTTTGCTGCCATCTCCATCTCCATGCTTATGTTATCTATTATCTACAAAGAGAGCTTTCCTGTTGTGAGTGCCATTTTTTGGTATCCTGGGACACTTTTACATTTCTATCTCACTATGCACACCATAGCCTTTTGGATAAACAAAAACCAGCAGCTTGACCACTCAAATCCTGCTTGGTTTATCCCAATCGTTGGAAATGTTTTGATTCCTGTAGCAGGCGTTGGATTTGTTGATACTGGCTTATTGCTCTACTTTTTTAGTGTGGGGATGTTCTTTTGGATAATACTTTTTGCCGTACTTCTAAATCGCATCATATTTCACCACCAACTTGCCATCAAGTTTATGCCGACACTTTTTATCCTTATCGCACCCCCAGCTGTAGGCTTTATCGCTTACTTTAAGATGTTTGGTATCATTGATACTTTTGCACTTTTTCTCTTCAATCTAGCACTCTTTTTTACACTTTTGGTTCTCTTTATGTACAAAAATTTTATTCGTATCAAGTTTTTTATCTCATGGTGGGCGTTTGTCTTCCCAATCGCAGCCATGGCGATAAGTTCTATGTTGATGTATCACGAGAGAGGTTCTCAGTTTTTACAACTTCTCTCTTATGTGATGCTTGGTGCAACAACAATCATCGTTACCATTGTTGCCTACCAAACGATTTTGCATATGAAAAAAGGTGAGATTTGTATTCAAGAGTAGTTATACCAATAAAATTAAATTTCAAAAGGAAACAGAGTGAAAAAAAGTATATTTATGGACAAGTATCCAGTTTACAGCATTGAGTTTGCAAAAAGCGAGATGAGCGTTACAACAACACAAGAGGTTGTTGAGTATTTTAAAGAGAAGATTCAAAACCACCCTATTGCACAGTTTATTGCTGTTTTTGACCACTACACACATACAAAAAACTTAGGTGGTTCTATCATGAACGGTTTGCTTGATGCGCAAAATGTTATCTTCTGCTTTGGGCAAGCGATTCCAGATACAAAAATCCTAGCGGCACGCCCTAGAAGTATCGGCGTTTGTGAGTTTGAAGATAAAGTTGTCATTGATTTTATCGAAGCTCCAAGAGAAGAACTTCACAAAGTTATGGAAGAGTGGACAAAAGAGCTGAAGAGTTATGATAAACTTTGATGTCAAATCAACTAAACTGGGTGATGTATGAACAAAGAACATCTAAAAAATAAACTCTCTGCACTTGCTTTGGCGATGTTTCGCAAAGACTTTTTTGGTATCTTTCATGGTTCTATCTCTGCAAAAACAGAGTCGAATCGTTTTATCATCAATACAAAAGAGGCTATTTTTGACACACTAGATGATACAACTCTTATAGAGCTTTACTATAAAAAAGATTATCGGTGGAACCAAGCAAGTGTCGATGCAGATATTCATCACAATATTTACTCCCAGATATCTGATGCAAAATTTATCTGCTTTACGATGCCTCCTTTTACAACCGCATATTCACTTGACCACAATGTCATTGTTCCAAGAGACTATTTTGGTTACAGTGAGTTGGGTTCTGTAGATATCATAGACCCTAGAAGTTTTGATGATTGGTATGAGAGAGCAAGTAGCGAAATCGCCTACTATTTTCAAAGCAAAAAAAGAGATATCATGGTTATACGTGGCTATGGCATCTATGCGTACAACCGAGACATCCATGAGATGGCAAAAAAAATTGCCATTTTAGAGAAGAGTTGCAGACTGCTTCTGCTTGATGCGGCGCAAAAAGACTCCTCTTTTGACTAAAGTAGGCTCTCTATTGCATCATACGCAACATCCATCATCACATCACACTCCTCTTTTGTGATGATGTAAGGCGGCATAAAATAGACAACATGTCCTAATGGACGGAGCAAAACACCTCTTTTTAGCCCATAGTTATAAACTTGAAGCCCTACTCTCTCTTTTGGGGCATACCCTTGAAGCTCTATGGCGCATATCATTCCTGTTTGTCTAACAGATAGAACATTTTTGAGACTTTTAAATCTCTCAAGCTTCTCTCCCATATAAGCAACCGTCTCTCTGTTTTTTTCTATAACGTTGTCACGTTCAAAAATATCAAGTGTTGCGTTTGCCGCCGCACATGCGAGAGCATTTCCCGTATAGCTATGTGAGTGCAAAAAAGCTCTGTTTTCATTATAGTCACAGTAAAACGCACCATATATCTCGTTGGTTGTTAGTACCACAGAAAGCGGCAAATAGCCGCCTGTAAGCCCTTTTGAAAGAACAAGAAAATCTGGTGTTATGTTAGCACTCTGACACGCAAACATCTCTCCAGTGCGCCCAAAACCAACCATAACTTCATCGGCTATAAGATGTATATCATACTTGTTGCAAATCTTACGTACCAAAAACAAAAACTCTTTATGGTACATGTGCATAGATCCCGCTCCCTGCACAAGAGGCTCTAAGATGATGGCACTTATATCATCGGCTCTTAAAGCACACAACGCTTCAAATGCAGATGCCGCCTCTCTTGCCGCTTCTATACTCCCATCTTTTGGCACTGGTGTTTGGATACTTTGGATAAGAAGCGGCTCATAAGTCTCTTTGTAGAGTTTGACATCGCCAACACTTAGCGCACCGATAGTTTCGCCATGATAAGAGTTAGTCAATGAGACAAAAATATTTTTTGTCTTAGAGTTGTTTTTGTGTGCATGAAAACTCATTTTAAGTGCAACTTCAACACCACTTGAGCCGTTATCAGCGTAAAAACACTTTTCAAGCCCTTTTGGTGTAAGTTTTACAAGTCTCTCAGATAACCTTATAACCTGCTCATGCGTAAAACCCGCAAGAATAACATGCTCCAAAGTCTCTAACTGCTCTCTTATTTTTGCATTGATATAACTGTTTGTATGTCCAAAAAGATTGACCCACCAACTGCTTATAGCATCAATATAACGGTTCCCGTCAAAATCTTCAAGATAGACACCATGTGCCTTTTTTATGGGGATGAGAGGCAACTGTTCATGGTCTTTCATCTGCGTACAAGGATGCCACAATACAGCCAAATCTCTCTGCGTTAGTTCGGCGTTATTCATTGGGATGTTAGTGCCTTGTACTCATCGGTGTAGCTTAGATTTGTGCATGCCAAAAGCCCATACAGCTCTATTTCCAATCCACTTAAATTGAAAAGTTCTTCCCCATCTTTATCTAAAAATATAAATTTCTCATATCTATGGTTCTCTTTGTCGATGTATTTGGAGTAAACAACATAATGAGCATTTTTGAGTTCTGCTATTTTTAAAGATGCTTTAAGAAATTTTTCACATGTTTTATCTATTTTTCTAATCTCTAAAACATCTGATTGGATAGTATTTAAAAGCACTTCTGGCAATTTTGGCAACTCCTCTTTAATGTTGGAGTATTTTTTTGTATCTCTCATAAAAAATCCTTGCACCCTTTATAAAATATGTTCCGATTTTACTATCTTTTGATTTACGTTTCTCTTATACCAACAAAAGTCCCTAAGTTCGGCTTTATCAAGGTTTAATACGAATTTACCTAAAATTACAAAAATACCACGTATAAGGCTTATAACTTAATGATAACATGGATGCAAAAACATAAAAAATATCTTATTGTAACGATATGGATTTCTACCGTTGCATTTGTCGGTGCTGGATTTGTTGGCTGGGGTCAGTATGAGTATGGCGACAAAGCAGGTGCAGTTGCAAAAGTGGGTAATGTAGAGATTACAATGGGTGAGTTACAAAAAAGCTACTCTGACCTTTACAACCAATATGCACAGATATTCAAAGGAGATTTTGATGAAGAAAAAGCAAAAAGCTTTGGCTTACAGTCACAAGCTCTCAATTTCCTAACACAACAGGCTCTTGTTTTAAATCTTGCAAAATCATACAGCCTTGATGTTACTGAAAATGAGTTATTGGAACACATTAAATCCATGGAGTATTTTCATAAAAATGGTGTTTTTAACAAAGAAGTTTACAAAGATATCCTCTCAAAAAACAACCTCAAAATCAAAGATTATGAAGCAAACTTAAAAAAAGAGATTCTTATCAAAAAAACACTTATGCTGCTAAAGGTGGAAACAAAAGACAGTGAGTCAAAAATCATTGATACCGCAATGAGTGTTGCCGATAAAATCAATTATAAAGTGCTTAAAGAGAGTTCAATTGGGGTTGAAACAACAGATGAACTTCTTAAACCATTTTGGGAAAAAATACAAAATAACTTCATGAGTGAAGTAAGCTATGAGATTAAATATATCAAACAACCAAGAATCACAAAAGAGCATAATGAAGCTCTCTTGAATGAGTATTACAATGAAAATAAAAGCAATTTAAAAGACAGTGAAGGGAAAATTCTCTCATTTGAAGAAGCAAAAGAAAAAATCAAAAGCGAGTTAGATGCAAAAGAGACAAAAAAAGAGGCTTTAAAACAGTATGTTGCCTATAAAAAAGGAGAAGTTGATACGACCTCCACTCAAAAAACAACACTTCTTGCTTCCAACAACCCTTTTGGAGCAGAGGCTTTGGATGTTGTCTCAAAACTCACATTAGCATCTCCTTTTTCTAAACCTGTTGCGCTCGGAGATGAATATCTTATTTTTGAACTTGTTACAACAAACGCAGCAAAACCAAAAACTTATGAAGAAGCAAAAAGTGAAGTTCTGCCACTCTATATGAAAGAACAAAAAAGAGCCAAACTTTTAGAGTTAGCTAAAAACTCACACACAACGTTCAATGGAGCAACAACTGACTTTATAACAGCCAATGACTCAAATGTGCTAACAGATTTAGCTAAAAATGAGGCAGATGAGTTTTTAAGTACCCTCTTTACATCTCAAGAAAAAAAGGGCTATATTGCTTTAGAGAGTGGAAATATTGTTATGTATAATGTTTTGGAACAGAAGTTGCTTAATAACACTAACACTGATCCAAACAACTCAATGTTACGATTGAAAAGCGGCATGTTCAACGAAGGTTTGATTAAAAATCTTCAGAACAAGTACAAAACTGAGATTTTTATCCAAGGACTCTAAGTTGAGCAGAACTATTTTAGCCATAGATATAGGTTCTACAAAAATATGTGCGATTATTGCTGAGATAGGCAGTGACAAGTCCATATCCATCACAGGGGCTGGTGTCTGCAAGGCACAAGGGCTTAAAAAGGGAAGCATAACTAACATAGAGCTTGCTTCAAAATCTATAAGAACTGCATTAAATGATGCAAAAAGAGTTTCAGGTTCAGAAGCTAAAACTGCTATCGTTTCCATATCTGGGTCTTATACCAAAAGTGTTAACTCAAGTGGTATCGTCAACATCCAAAACAAAGAAGTAAGTTTTAAAGAGATAGAGAGAGTCATGCAAGCTTCTCTTTATAACGCTAACATACCAAACGAATACGAGGTACTTCACGCTCTGCCTTACAACTTCAAAGTTGATGACCAAGACTATATTGAAGACCCGTTGGGAATGAACGCTTCAAGACTTGAAGTTGACACACACATCATTACAACACAAAAATCCAATCTTAACAACTTGCGCAAAGCCGTTCGTGGCGCAGGTGTTGAAGTTGAAAACATCGTACTTGCTGGATATGCTTCTTCTATAGCTACACTCAATACAGATGAAAAAGAGCTAGGTGTTGCACTCATAGATATGGGTGGACATACAAGCAATATAGTTATCCACTCTGGAAACTCCATACGATACAACGACTTTTTAGGTGTTGGTTCAAACCATGTGACAAGTGACCTATCTATGGCACTTCATACTCCGCTTAACATCGCAGAAAACGTAAAGCTTGACTACGGTTCACTTTTGACACCAAGCAATGAGTTGATTGATATTCCTATCATAGGAAACGAAAATTCTACACATGAAGTTTCATTGGAAGTTGTCCATAATGTTATCTATGCAAGAGCGGAAGAGACTCTTATGATTTTGGCTCAACTAATTGAAAAAAGTGGTCTTAAGGATAAAATCGGAGCTGGTGTTGTTCTAACAGGCGGTTTTTCACAGATGGAAGGGATGAGAGAACTAGCAATTGCAACCTTTGGCTCTATCCCTGTACGCCTTGCAAAACCTAAAGAGATGCATGGACTTTTTGACAACCTCCGTTCACCTGAATACTCAAGTGCTATCGGTCTTGTTATTTATGCAGCTTCTGCATATACGCTTTATGAAATTGATGTCAATAGACGTATGAGACACTCAAACGAGGTCTTTGAAGAGCAACACACTATCAACCTTGTTAGTGAACCTGAAATTCCAGTTCCTCCATCTCAACAGGATAAAAAAAATATTATGGTTGATATTGGGTTTAAAAAAGAGAAGAAAAAAGATGAGGCTGGGGCGTTTACAAAATTTTGGAACTGGGCTACCCAGTTATTTTAAGGAGAAGATATGGAACCATTTTTGATTGAAGAAGCACAAAAAATAAGCGGAGCTAGAATAGTAGCTGTTGGTGTCGGTGGCGGCGGTGGAAACATGATTGGTCATATGATCAAAAATGGTGTAACAGGCATAGAGATGATTATGATCAACACTGATGCACAAGCACTGAGAGATGCAACAAATGCAAGAACGATTCAAATCGGTACAAAGCTGACAAAAGGGCTTGGTGCTGGAATGAAACCTGAGATTGGCAGAGAGTCTGCAATCGAGAGTTATGATGACATCAAAAATGCACTAACAGGGGCAGATATCGTCTTTATCTCTGCTGGTCTTGGTGGCGGAACTGGTACTGGTGCTGCTCCTATCGTTGCAAAAATTGCTAAAGAGGTTGATGCGCTTACTATTTCAATCGTTACAAAGCCTTTTACATTTGAAGCACCTAAGAGATTGAAACTTGCAAAAGCAGGTCTTGAAGAGCTTAAAAAAGAGAGTGATTCTATAGTTGTTATCCCTAACGACAAACTTCTCTCTATAATTGACAGAAAACTTGGCATCAAAGATAGCTTTAAAATCGTTGATGGTGTTTTAGCACAAGCTGTTAGTGGAACAGCAGGTGTTATCCTATCAAATGGCGAAAATGACATCAACCTTGACTTTGCTGACTTAAAAACAGTTATGAGCCATAAAGGTATGGCACTTATGGGTGTTGGCGAACATGAGGGAGAGAATGCAGCTTATGAGGCAATCAAAGCAGCAATCGAATCTCCACTTCTTGACAATGTCTCTATCAATGGGGCAATGGGTGTTTTAGTTCACTTCTACATGCATCCAAACTTCCCGATGATGGAAATCAATGATGCTATGATAGTAGTTCAAGAGAGTGCTCATGAAGATGCTGATGTTATTTTTGGTACATCAACAGATGAATCTCTTCCTGAAGATTATGTCAAAATAACAATCGTTGCGACTGGTTTTGAAAAAGAACTTAAAGTAGTTACAACAAACAATGAGCATTTTGTGAGTGAAACTCATACACATAAAGCCATAATCCGCCCTAGACTTGTTGTCGGTGGTGATTTAGACGGCAACCATCTCGATTTTCCATCTTATTTGAGAAATCAACAAGACTAACATTTTACCTCTCCTTGCCTTGCGCAAGGAACTAAACTATTACCCTAAAAGAGTATCAAATGAAATTTCTGTTTTCTACAATTTTGCTTTCCATATCCTGTTTTGCATCCAATATAACATCACAAGAGATGCCTATTGATAAAATGCAAGGACAAAATAGAGAAATTGCAAAACTGGCGGCGGCTGAACTCTCAAAGTCGCTCCCACAAATCATTGACAAACATACAAAACTTACAAAAGTAGAAGCACAAGATGCAACTTTGATTTATATTTATGAAATCAACGCTGCACCAAAAAGTGATGCACAAATCAAACAAGAAGACCATAGCAGAATGAAAGAAGCTGTAACTTACGGAGTTTGTTCTAGCTCGCAACGCTTTTTAAAGGCAAACATTGCTATTCGTTACATCTATAACAGCGTACAAAGCAAGAGCGAACTTTTTCATTTTGATATAGACGCTAAAAGCTGCGAAAATCTCAAATAAACAAGTTCTATCGTGCTTCTAAAAGACACCCTTTCCTCTTTACATTTTTTCTCATCTTTAGCCGATGAAGAGTTGGATTTGCTTGCCTCTTTCTCTTCAGTAAGCTCTTATACTAACGGGTATGTTATTCATTATGAAAAGCAAGAGAGTGGTCTGCTTCTTTTTTTATTGGAGGGAGTTGCAAAAGCATACAAAATCGACAAACACAATAACGAAATATTTCTACACTACATCTATGCGCCCTCTTTAATCTCCGATATCTCTAACTTAAAAAAAGAGAAACTTCTCTTATTTTCAAATGTTTCACTTGTTGAGGACTCTAAAGTTCTTGCAATAGATTATAAAAAATTTAAAGAGTTTTTTTTGGCAAAAGGGCATCTTTGCATAGAGTTTGTCAACGAAATGATAGGAAAATCCAACCAACTGCAATCTCTCATCAACAGAGAGTTTATCTTTAGTTCAGTTGCAAAAGTGGCAATGATGCTTCATAATGATTTGGATATGTTCAATTCGCTCAAAAGAAGTGAAATCTCTTTGATTTTGAATATTCAACCAGAGACGCTCTCAAGAGTTCTCAACAGGCTAAAGAGAGACGATATCATTGACTCTAAAAATGCAAAGATTATTGTTTTAAACAAAGAAGCTCTATTATCTGTTTATGAGGAGTAGTATATGAGAAAAATTAAAATTACGGGTGCGTTTATCTTTCTTTTTTCACTGTTACTGGCATTTATCTTTAACTATACCTCAAAAAACAGTGCATATCACAATAACGAAATTGCTGTAATGAATGCACAAAAGAACTTCACACAAGATATCTCTAAAAATATCTTTTACTTTTACAAGCACCCTGATAGCTCCTCAAAAGCGTTGGATGACTCTATAAAACTATTTTTAGAGAGTATGAACAACCAAGAAAGAGGACTGCATGAAAATGAAAAAATAAGAAAACTTTGGAACGATTTTTACCTTCATGTGCAACGTTTTAGAGACCAGATAAAAAACAAAACCATCTATTCAAATATTCTTCTTGAAAAAGAGGTCAAAGAAATCTACGAAATTAATCTTGCTCTTATGGTTGCAAGCGACAACTTTATCAATGATGCGATTACCCGTTTCAACCAAGAACAAGCTAGATATGTTGTGGTTCAGTATCTGCTGTTTTTTATCTTAGTATCGCTTCTTCTCTACATCTTTACACAACTGCAAAGCGTCATTGATTTTATTCAAAAATTTCTATTTGCTTCCAAAAAGATACTCTCTCAAACATCTATCAAAACACTTCAGCCTATTGAGATAGAGGAGAGCAACCACGATATTTTTGAAGCAAAAGAGAATTTTAATGAGCTTGTACAAAAAATTAACGACTCTATAGCCTCTTCAACACAATCAATGGAACATACCTATATATCTTTGGAGATAGTAGAACAAAATATAGAAAATTTGGTAGAACTCATCTACACGATGCATGAGGATTCCAGAGACAAAGAGCTTAAGAAGAAAGAGGATGCTATCATCCAATCTTTTGAAGAATTAAGCATTTCAGTCAAGAAACTAAAAAATCTTAAAAGCGATTTGGATAGTCTGATTACACATACAAATCCTTAAATTTCAAAATTAATTCCAAAATTTGACCAGTGTCAAATTTTAACCCTCTCCTTTTTTCTAATATACATTTATGATTTGAGTACTATCATAAAAACCTCAAACTAATTTAAGGAGAGAAAAATGGCTAAGCATTCCAAAAAACTTGTTTCGCTTCTTGTTGGTGCTTCTGTAGCTGCGTCTTTTGCGCATGCGGCTGATGGTGAACTACAACAAGTAATGAAAGCAAGAGGACTCAGTGAAATCGATGTGGTTCGTGCTGCAAAGACTTATAATCCTTCGGGCGTTAAGGATGAGTTCGTTGTATTTAGTTCAGCTGGACAAGCTGGGCAAGTAATCGTCTATGGTGTTCCATCGATGAGAATTTTAAAGTACATCGGTGTATTTACTCCAGAACCTTGGCAGGGATATGGATTTGACGAGGAGTCTAAAAAGGTTCTAAGACAAGGAAATGTCAGAGGAAGAGAGATTAACTGGGGAGATACACACCACCCTGCTCTCTCAGAAAAAGATGGAAAATATGATGGAAAATGGCTTGCTATCAACGACAAGGCAAACCCTCGTATCGCTATCATCGACTTAGCTGACTTTGAAACAAAACAAATCGTTGTAAACCCTGTTTTTAAATCTGCTCACGGTGGAGCGTTCTTTACACAAAACAGTGATTACATCATTGAAGCGTGTCAGTATGCAGCTCCTTTTGACAACAATTATCATCCGATTGAAGACTATAAAGAGGTATATCGTGGTGGTGCTACGATGTGGAGATTTGACCCTAAAAAGGGAAGAATTAACGAAAAAGAGTCTTTCACTATCGAAATGCCTCCGTATATGCAAGATTTGAGTGACTCTGGTAAAGGCGTTTCTGATGGATGGGGCTTTACAAACTCATTTAACTCTGAGATGTACACAGGCGGAATTGAAGTTGGTATGCCACCAAATGAAGCTGGTATGAGTAGAAATGATACTGACTTTTTACATGTTTACAACTGGAAAAAACTTGCAGAACTTGCAAAAGATTCTAAGAATGTAAAAATCATAAATGACCACAAAGTTATCCCTATGGAAGTAGCTATCAAGCATGATGCACTTTTCTTGATTCCAGAACCAAAGTCACCGCACGGGGTTGACGTATCTCCAGATGGTGAGTACATCACGGTTTGTGGAAAGCTTGACACACACGCTTCTGTTTATAAGTGGAGCAAAATCAAAAAGCTAATTGAGAGCAAAGAGTATGTAGGCAAAGACCCTTACGGTATCCCTATCTTAGATATGAAAAAGTCACTTCATGGACAAGCAGAGTTGGGTCTGGGGCCATTGCATAACCAATACTCAAATGTTGATGGTGAAATCTATACTTCACTTTATGTTGACAGCCAAATTGTAAAGTGGAACTACAAAACTCTAAAAGTAATAGACAAAGTAAATGTTCACTACAACGTTGGTCACCTTTGTGGAATGGAAGGAAAGTCTGCTGATCCTCAAGGAAAATATATCATTTCGCTTAACAAACTTGCGATTGACAGATTCCAAAATGTTGGACCACTACATCCACAAAACCACCAGTTAATCGATATTAGCGGTAAAAAGATGGACTTACTTGTTGACATGCCTCTGCCACTTGGAGAGCCACACCAAGCAGTTGCGATTCGTGCAGAAAAGCTTCACGGACACGTAAGATACACAATGGGTACAAACTCAAGAGAAGATAAAATTCACGAGGGTAAAACACTTGCAGGTCAAGAGAGAATTGAGAGAAAAGGCAATAAAGTTTCAGTATATGCAACTATGGTTCGTTCTCACATAAATCCTGAGAGAATTACAGTAAACAAGGGCGATGAAGTAACTTTCTACATCACAAACCTTGAGCGTGCGCAAGATGAGGCACACGGCTTTACAGTTGACCACTATAACGTACACGCTTCGTTAGAGCCTGGTAAAACTTCAAGTATCAAGTTTACAGCTGATATTGAGGGTGTTTTCCCTTACTACTGTACAGAGTTTTGTTCTGCACTTCACTTAGAGATGATGGGTTACCTAACAGTAAAAGACCCAAACAAAAAGTATGAGAGCACTCAAAAGAAAAAGATGCAGACAATGTCTCCTGAGCAACTAAAAGCTGAATACGACAAAACTGTTGCAACAAATGCTGCAACTGACGCTGTTATCCAGTCTGTTGTGAAGTTCTTAAAAGAGAACAAATATGAGAAACATAAAGTTGTTGCAGATCTTGTAACTGACGCTATGGATCAATATGGCAAGATACCTGAGCAAAAGAAACTCTCTGATGCGGCTGTAAAAGCTGGCGATATGGAAAAAGCAATTCTATTTGAGAACATGATTTGGCAGTATATGGTTAAAACTGCGGATGTTGGTATCAGAGCAAAAGATGCGCTTGTAAGGCTTATCGCTACAAAACAGTCAGCTGCTGCGGCTGCTGGTGAAAAAGCATTTGGCGAGGGTGGATGTGGCGGATGTCACGTTATCGGTAAAGTTTCTTCTGGTCCAGACTTGACTGGTGTTCTTCAAAGACATGGAGAAAACGGCGAGAAATGGGTAAAAGACTTCATCATGAATCCTGAAAAAATGTACACAGAACCTTATGTTAAAGGTATGATTGACTACTTCAACCTAAGAATGCCAAACCAGCATATGGATGAAAAAGAGACTAAAAACATCATCGAATACCTAAAATGGGTAGATCAAAACGCAAATCTCTTCTAAGAGAGACTTTTTTTAAAGCGTTGCAAAGGGGAAGGAATTTATTTCTTCCCCTTTTTTTATTTTAAAAAGAACGTAAAAAAACCTTGTAAATCTCGAAAACCTTGTTTTTCGTAGCTTTAGGGGGGGGGGTGGTAGGGACATTTGTCCCTACCACTAAAACGGACAAGTTCGTTTTAGTGTGTAACATTAGTAAAAAATTTCATAAATCAATCTTATAAAAGAAATTTTGTTATATAATACATGTAAAATAAAATTTGAATATTTATCTCAAATTTTGAAATTTTATTTTATTTAACAAAGGAACTCTTTCATG
>JAOTSA010000143.1 GCA_030247515.1 Sulfurimonas sp.
CAATAACTTTTCGATAGGCTGTATTAGAAATGAATAAAGCAGTCTGCTTTATTTGACTAAAATCTATGTTAGGTTTCAAGTTTTTATAATGTTTACTGGCTAGTTTTTCTAAATTATGATTTTTAATCTGTATCATTTGCTATTTTTCCAAATTAAAGTCATTCTTTCTTCAAGTCGTTTTATTTCTTGTTTAATCTGTTCTACTTCTGACAACCTTTTACTATCCAACATTTTTTGAAGTTGATTTTTTAAGATAGGTTCACCGACAATAGAGATAATATTTTCACAATAATCTATCTCTTTTTCTGTAAGTGTTTTTTGATTGAGGTGCGTGATAGCTTTATCTATCTTCTCTTTTGCAAACTCCCCCATAAGCCCATCTTTCATAAAAAAGCCGTGAGAAAGTAAAGTATGGATATTTGCTCCGAAGGTTTCGATATTTGGATAAACTTGTTTGCCTTTTTCCAAAAAAATAACATTTTTTTTTGGGATATCTGAGAGGATAAAAGGTGAGTGAGAGGTTATGAGAAAGTGAAAGTTTTTAGTTATTTTAGAGAACATTTTTACTAACTCATTGATATATTTTTTTTGCCATTCAGGGTGTAGCGATAAGTCAGGTTCGTCTAAACAAATCAATATACCTTGATTTTTCGTATTTATAGCCGACTCATAGAGTAATGCATTTGATAATAATATACTGCGTTCGCCATGACTTAAACTAAAGAAAGATATATCATTGTCATACATATCTAACATGAAAGCTGGAAATCTTGATAAAACTTTTTTCATATCTTCAAGTTCATGTAGTAATAAATTGTATTCTTCTAGAGTGAAATTCTTTTCGTTACTGCCATCTTGCAAATATTTTTCAATATATTTGCTTATTGTTCTAAAATATACTTCTTTCTTGACTTCAGCTTCTTCTTTAGGAAAATTTAATTTTTCAATTTCTGCTTTAATTTTTTCAAAATCCCATTCATTCTCATTTTTTTTCATAAAAAGTTTTATATTGATTTTAGTTGGGGAAAAAGAAAAGATGTTTATTTTATTTTGTGTGAAAATTTCAATGTACTTTATAACGTAATTGTTCTTATATGATTTTAAATCCATATATTCAGGATGTGAAAATGTTCCTAACATTCCTAAAAGAATATTTGGGTTAGTTTTGCCATATGAATACCAATCTAAAACAGGCTCATAGTGCAAAATATCCCATGAAAAATGCACTTGTGGTAACCTCCCTTTGTTAATGCTATGAAGTTTTGCTGTATTGTTTTGTATTTTTATGTTGGTGAGACTTGTATAAATCTCAAATTGATTATTTGATAGTATTATGTAAAGGCGTGTTCCAAACGAAGAGTACAACTTTTCAAATAAACTACTCTTCCCACTCCCATTTTCCCCAACAATGGCAGTAACATTTACATTTTTACCAAAAAAGTTTTTTAAATAAGGCTCTTTAGTTTTTTCTTTATCAATGATTTTCAATTCGCCATCTTCATACTTACATGTAAACCTCGGCGAAAAGTTAAACCCCTGATTTCTTATATTTTTATACTCTTCTACCCAAAGATATACTAATTCCACTGTATATAGCCCCCATTATCTTCCTTTGAACATTCAAAAATTATAGCATAACGGTTTGTAAAAACCCCAAAGCACTCTATCCCAAATCCTGCGTCTTTACAATCCATCTCACATAAACCGCACCCACGAAGAACCCAACACCAATGAGCCATGCTATGAACTCCAGCGAGTAGCCGTTTGTCGCCAAAAAACCTATCATGAAAGATGTAAATGTCGCCATCGACAAAAAGAGCATGTCGTTGTATGCCACTATGCGCCCGTAGTATTTTTTGTCTATGTTTTTTTGCAAAAGCGTGTAAGTATGCGACCAGAGCGTTGTTGTGAAAAAGCCTACAATGACACTGGCAAAGAGCGAGAGGTAAAATTGCTCCATCATATACGCCCAGAGCCAAATCGCAAGGGCTTGTGCGATAAAAACATAAACCAGCCTCTTATCGTTGATAAATCTGCCCATGATAACAGGTCCTACCACAAGTCCCAAAGCTCTAAAAGAGTGCAAAAGCCCAAGTGCTAGCGATGTTGCGATGATGGAGGCGTAGTATTTGTCCACCATCAAAGCCACCAGCGCATCAAATGCAGTCAAACCGACAAACGCATGAAGTGCCATCAAATGGAGTGCTTGCGGATTTTTTTTGAGATACCTAAATGTATCGCCCATCATTTGCCACAGATTCTCTTTGACTTTGACAAAATCCGTCTCAAGCTTAAGCGTATAAAGAAGCCAAAAACCGCCCACAAACATAAGCGCATCAAGCACAAAAGCGACCTTTACCCCAAGCCAAAAAACGACAAATCCGCTAAGTGCCATCCCCAAAGTGTATGAAAATGACCAGATGATGGAGTGAAGCTCATTTGCCTTTTGCAGTCTCTCTCCGCCAAGGATTTTGGGCAAAAGCGACATCTCTGTAGTAAAGTAAAAACTAGCCGCCGCCATTTTTAAAAATATAAGCGTATATAAAAGCCAAAGGTCGGAGACATCATCCACAAAAACAAGAAAAAGCGTTGCAAATATCTCACATGCAATTAAAATCAGCAGAAGTTTTTTTGGCTTCATACTATCTATGACAGAACCCGAAAATGGAGCTTGAATGATGCCTGAGAGAAAATGTAACATCGCCGTAAATGCCACAACCTCGGCAGAAACTTTCATCTGCAAGAGAAGCGTATAGATAGCAACATTGCTAAACCACGCCCCAAAATAGGAGATAAGCTGCACAAGAGAAAGGCGTCTTAGGATGGGTTCTGATTTGAGAAGTTCTACATAATTATTCATAAATGCAAGGTTAGCATAACAAAAGTAAAAAAAGTTACAAAAAAATTAAACTATTTTTTTTTTATTTCTAATT
This sequence comes from Sulfurimonas sp., assembly GCA_030247515.1. GTDB lineage: Bacteria > Campylobacterota > Campylobacteria > Campylobacterales > Sulfurimonadaceae > Sulfurimonas. The sequence goes on from JAOTSA010000143.1 coordinate 2,934, forward strand.
TAAATTTAATAATATTAATAAAAAATTAATGAGAAGGGCATTGATGTATTTGCAAAAGTTACGCGCAAACAAAAAACACAAATGAA
>JAOTSA010000009.1 GCA_030247515.1 Sulfurimonas sp.
ATGTATAACATCCCAAAAATTGAGGGATGCTGTTACTTGAACCAACTCTTCATTTTCTCGATTGCAGAGTCTAAAACACTTTCATGCGGTTTTGACTCTATGCCAAAAGAATCTTGGAGTTTTAGGAGTAGTTCTCGCTGTTCGTCGGTTAGTTTGTTTGGGTATGTGATGTTGACTTGCGCTATCAAGTTTCCTTTGCCATGACCGTGAACATCCTCGATTCCCTCGCCTCTAAAAACAAAATGCTGTTTGTCTTTTGTTCCAACGTCAAGTTTTAGCTCCAGTTCACCCGTGAGTGATGGGATGCTTAGTGTATCGCCTGCAACTGCTTGCGTGAAAAATACTGGAATAGCGATATAGATATCATTGCCATCACGCTGAAAATGTTTGTCTGCTTTGACGCTAAAAGTGACGTAAAGGTCGCCTCTTGTACCACGCTTACCGATGTTTCCTTTTCCTGAAACTCTTAGTCGATTACCGTTGTCGATGCCTTTTGGTATCTTAATAGTAACACTGCCACGCTCTTCATGGTAGCCTTTGCCATCACAACTGTTGCATTGTGCAGCAGGAGCAGAACCAGTTCCATGACACGCTGGACAAGTTTGTGAGAATGTCATAAAGCCTTGCTTCATAAAGACTTGACCTTGACCTCTACACTGACTACAAGTAGATAATTTGCCATCTTTAGCACCAGTGCCACTACAACTGTTGCACGAGTTTTTGTACTTAAACTCTACCTCTTTTTCGCATCCAAAAACTGCTTCGCTGAAAGTGATGTGCATATCAACGTTCATGTCGAGGTTGTATTTTTCCATATCGGATGGGTTTTGACGACGGCGTGAAGAGCCGCCAAATCCGTTAAACATCTCTTCAAAGATAGAGCCTAAATCGTCAAAACCGCCAGAAGAGCGTCTGCCGCCCATCCCTTGAAGTCCTTCTTTACCGTATCTGTCGTAAATGCTCTTTTGCTTTTCATCGCTTAAGCATTGGTATGCTTCGTTGCATAGTTTAAAATTGTGTTCTGCTTCGCTATCACCTGGATTTTTGTCTGGGTGGTAAATTTTAGCCATCTTTCTATATGCTTTTTTGATGGTTGTCTGGTCTGCATCTCGTGAGACTTCTAAAATTTCATAATAGCTCAAATCTTGCATCTTTTTCTATCCTTGCCTGAAATTTTTTCGCAATTATGGCGTTTAAAATTTAATCTTCACATTTGCTTTGGTATAATCGCATTTATGAAAAGAAATATACTTTATATAATCGCTATTTTACTTTTAGTCGGATGTTCTAAAGAACCAACTGTTATTGTGGATGAAACACATTTTAAGAGACCTTTTGAAGTTCAAGAAAAAGTCGCAGATGGTGTGCCGAGCGTGCAAAAAAGCGTTCAAAAGGTAAAGCTTCCTATCGTACCCAATGTAGAGCTTATCCCTAGCAGTTTTGAAGAGCTTCCTAACTGGGAGAGTGAAGACCATGTAGCGGCTTTAAACTCTTTCATCACAAGCTGTAAAACAACTAAAACAAAAGCACTTTATGAAGAGTTGTGTCATGCCGCAAAAGAGACGCCAAATCCCAAAGATTTTTTTATGCAAAACTTTGCACCTTATCAGGTTGACGCATCGGATAAAAAAGATGATGGGCTTTTGACAGGTTACTATGAACCACTTCTAAGAGGCTCATTGAAAAAAAAAGCACCTTACATCTATCCAGTATATGCAACTCCCAAAGATTTGATTACCATAAAATTGGCAGACCAGTATCCAGAGCTTAAAAACTATAGGTTGCGTGGAAGAATGGATGGAAACAACGTTGTTCCATACTACTCTCGAAAAGAGTTGAGCAAGCGAAAACTTGATGCTGAGATTGTTTGTTATGTGGACTCCAGAATTGATCTTTTTTTCCTTGAAGTGCAAGGTTCAGGAAGGGTTTCGCTTGAAAACGGAGAGATGATGTTTGTAGGCTTTGACAATCTCAATGGACACAAATATAAATCTATCGGAAAGTATCTTATAGAGTTGGGCGAAATGAACTACGCAGAGGCTTCTATGCAAGGAATCAAAAAGTGGTGTGATCAAAACCCATTGCGTGTTGATGAGTTGCTAAACTATAATGATTCTATGGTCTTTTTTAAAAAGAAAAATCAGCCTGCCACTGGAGCATTGGGCGTTATATTGACACCTGAACGCTCTGTTGCCATTGACCAAAGCTATCTTCCTCTTGGAAGTATGCTCTATATGAGTGCAGATGCAAAAGAGAAGAACTTAAGCAGAATCGTCCTAGCACAAGATACGGGCGGTGCTATCAAAGGGAGTGTGCGTGCTGATTTCTTTTGTGGATACGGAGATGAAGCTGGGCAAATTGCAGGCAGACTAAAAGCACCTCTGAAACTGTGGATATTATTGCCAAAAAAAGAGTCATAATGTCTTTTTTGATAAGGAGTGTTGTGTGGAGAGTTCTTTAAGTAAATTCAATAAGCTTGTTGATGCACTTCAAGAGCTTCCGACAATCGGCAAAAAATCAGCGATACGTTTAGCATACCATATTGTGATGAAAGATAGTTTTGTCGGGATGAAGATATCACATGCCATAGAAGATGCGCTTGGTAACATACAAGAATGCAGCTCTTGCGGTGGTATGAGTGAAGACATGTTATGCACAATCTGTTGTGATGAGAACAGAGATGCAACTCTTCTTTGCATTGTTGAAAATGCTAAAGATATTCTTCTTTTAGAGGAGAACAGACTTTTTGAAGGGAGGTATTTTGTTTTGGAATCTTTAGAAAATTTTAATCTCTCAAAGCTTGAGAAGATAGTTGCCTCTGGTGTGAAAGAGATAGTTTTTGCCCTAACGCCTTCTATCGCAAATGATGCTGTTATGTTATATATTGAAGATAAATTAAGTGATTTTGATATAAACTTCTCAAAAATTGCGCAGGGTGTTCCCACTGGTGTGAGTTTAGAAAATATAGATTTGTTGTCTCTTAGCAGAGCGTTGACAGATAGAGTGAAGGTATGAAAATGAGGCTGATTTTAACCATGACAAGTTGTGCGCTTGTTTTTGGGCTAAGTGCGTGCAGCTCCAAAAGTGTTGAAAAACCGCATGAAGCAGTAGAACCACCACAAAAAAGCAGTAGCGTGGATGATGAGTTGGCATCTTTTGCAGAGGAGATGGAAGTTCAAGAGATTTATGACCCATTGAGCGGTTACAACCGTGTCATGACAAATTTTAATGACACTGCATATGAATATGTTCTCAAGCCAGTTGCAACTGGTTATAAAAATGTGTTGCATATTGAGATTCGCAACTCTATAGGGAATTTTTTTGAAAATATCCATTTTCCAGTGCGATTTGCCAACACGCTTTTGCAAGGTAAACTCTCTTATGCCACAGAAGAGACGGGAAGATTTGTTATAAATACAACTGTTGGTGTTTTTGGACTGTTTGACCCCGCAAAGAGCTATTTTGAGCTTCAAGCGCATGATGAGGATTTTGGGCAGACACTTGGATTTTATGGTGTTGGAAACGGTCCTCACATTGTACTTCCGCTTCTTGGACCATCAAATTTGCGTGACGCTTTGAGTCTGTATCCTGACTCTCTTTTAAGTGTTTTAGATTATGATGAGAGAAGTTACTGGACGCTCACAGACACACCAGCTGAGTATATCGGTGCAAAAGCAGTAGAAAAAACAAATGCTATCTCTTTGTACATGGATAAATACGACAAGATAAAAGCTGATGCGGTTGACTTGTATCCATATTTAAGAGACATGTATGAACAGCGTAGAAAAAAACAGATTGAGGAGTAGTTTATGAAGTATATATATAAAGTAGTTTTAGCCCTGAGTGCAGTGTTCTTCTTTGCACAAAGTTTAGCAGCGGATGAGCAAACAGTACTGAAAAAGCATTTTTTGACCAAAATAGATGAAGTTATTTGTATAGTTGAAAGCAAAAAACTTACAAGAGACCAGAGAAATGGCGATATTGTCAAGGCACTGACTCCAATGTTTGATTTTGAGCTTATGGCAAAACTAAGCCTTGGAAACAGATGGAAAGACCTCTCTGATGCAGAAAAAGAGAAGTTTGTTGCACTTTATGTGGAGCGCATGAAACAGTCTTACTCATCAAAAATTGATGCCTATAAAGATGAAAAAGTAGAGATAAAAAAGGCAGAACAAACTAAAGAAGATAGGATAACTCTAGTAACTGACCTTGTCAGTAAAACCCAAAAACTTGAAATCGCCTATAAATTTCATAAGCCCAAAACTCCTATTGCGTCAAAAGACAGCTGGCTTATTTATGATGTAGAGATTTTGGGAGTAAGTATTTTAAAGACAGATATAGCACAGTTTAAAGAGTTTTTAAATACCAAAAGCATAGCTGAACTTATAGATGTTTTGATAAAACAGTCATAATACCAAATGTTCAAAATTTTACATCACAATTTTAAAAATTTTGATGTACAATTCGATTCATTTTCCTAGGAACACCATTGAAATACATTCTCGTTTCTCTACTGCTTGCTTCGCTTCTTCAGGTTTTTTTATGGCTTAACAGCGATAACAAATTTATTACTCCTCCCGATGCTGAGGATATCATCGAATCACTCTCTTATGCACCTTATACAAAAAAGAATGAAAAAGAGATGCTTAGCGATGAAGAGGTTATCAGGGATTTAAAACTCCTAAAAAAGTTTACTAACACTGTTCGTTTCTACTCTGCGGATGATTCTCGAAAAGTTCTGCCTTTTGTTAAGCAACTTGGCATGAACGCACACATGGGGCTTTGGCTCTCTGGAGTTCCTGAGGACAACGAAAAAGAGATAGCTTTGGCTAAAACTCTTATTACTGATTATTATGACAACTTAGCATCTGTTATTGTTGGAAATGAGGTTCTGCTTCGTGATGACCTTAAGCCTGATGAACTGGTTGTGCATATCAGAGATTTTAAAAGCTTTGTAAACGATATTTTCAAAACAAGAAAAAATGTCAAAGAACAAGCAATTCAAGACGAGCTTGCAAAGATAAAAAACAAGCGTAAAAAAGATGCAAAAGAGAAAGAACTTCGAGTAGAACTTGCAAAAAACAAAGAACATACTGTAGCAGTTACAACAGCTGAAATCTGGAACATGTGGTTGCTTTATCCTGATTTGGCAGATGAAGTTGATATGATAAATATCCATATTCTTCCATACTGGGAGAATATAAAAGCGGAGAATTTTGAAGCATTCTTTAATGAGATTTACCAAAAAATACGAGATGTTCATAAAACAAAACCTATCATAGTAGGTGAGTTTGGATGGCCAAGCCAAGGGTACAACAACCAAGGTGCAGTGGCAAGTCCGCAAAATCAGGCGATGATAATTAGAAGATTTTTGGGAATGGCAAAGGAAAATGGCTTTAGCTATAACCTAATGGAAGCTTTTGATCAGCCTTGGAAAGGTGTTGACGAGGGAAGTGTTGGGCAGTATTGGGGTATTTTTGATGCACATCGTAATCTCAAATTTGAGATGCAAGGCGTCGTGCTTGTAGAGCCATATTGGTTTATGCAGATGGTTGCAGCTGCCATTATTGGAGCATTTCTGACGTTCTATGGACTCAGAAACCAAAATATCAACTTTTTACATGCCATTACCTACGGTTTAGCCGCACAAGGTATCTCTTTTGGTATTGTTATGGCGGCAGTTTATCCATTTATCCACTACATGAACTTTGGTATGTGGATTATGTGGGGGATGGGTTCTATTTTGATGATACCGCTCACACTCATAACACTTGCAAAAGCAAATGAGCTTTTCAAGTGTACTATTGGAAAGCCACCTGAGAGACTTATACCGCTTGATTTGAAGTCGGATAGAGTTCCTTTTGTGAGTATTCACGTTCCAGCATATAAAGAGCAACCAGCGGTTTTAGAAGAGACGCTTCTTGCTCTTGCAAAACTAAAATATACCAATTATGAAGTCCTTGTTATTATAAACAATACTCCTGAAGAGTTCTATAAAGCACCTATCAAAGCACTTTGTGAAGAGCTTGGCGAAAAGTTTGTCTATTTGGATATCCAATGTACAGGATTTAAAGCAGGCGCACTTAACAAAGCATTAGAGTTTACAAATCCAGAGTGCGAGATACTTGCTGTTATTGATGCTGATTATGTAATCAAGCCAAATTGGCTTATTGATTTGGTACCTATTTTTGATGATTCTAAAGTTGCATTGGTTCAAGCACCGCAAGACCACAGAGACGGCGATGAATCACTTATAAAGACAGCTATGAATGCTGAATATGCAGGCTTTTTTGATATTGGTATGGTTGAACGCAACGAAGAGAATGCTATCGTGGCACATGGAACTATGCTTATGGTACGCAAAAGTGCATTTGATGAAGTTGGGCAGTGGAATACAGATACAATTGTTGAAGATAGTGAACTAGGGCTTAGACTCTTTGAAGCTGGCTATATTGGACACTATACAAATCGCCGTTATGGACATGGACTACTACCAGATACTATTGAAGCGTTTAAAAACCAACGTCACCGTTGGGCATACGGTGCGGTGCAGATTCTCAAAAAACATTGGCAACACTTTAAACCATCATCCAAAACGCTTACCCGTGCGCAAAAACATCACTTTATCACAGGTTGGTTCTTCTGGCTCTCTGACGCACTTGGACCAGTAACGGCAGTGCTAAATATTTTATGGGTTCCAGTGATTATTTTTGTAGGAGTAACTATCCCGACGATAGCACTTACAGTACCGATTTTAACGGCATTTTTAGTTAATGTGATTCACTCATTTGTACTTTATAAAACAAGAGTAGGAGCAAAGTTTTATCACTCTACGCTAGGTGCAATTGCAGCAATGAGCTTGCAACTTATGATCTTTAAAGCAGTATATGACGGATTTGTTAAAGACCGTCTGCCATTTAAGAGAACAGAAAAGGGCGGCAACAGTAAAATAAGTATCAGCAGTCCAGTTAAAAATGAGATAATCTTGGCAACACTGCTTTTAGGCTCATTTGTAGCACTTATCATGACAAACCATCAAGATATCGTTGAGATATATGTTTTCTCTGCTACGATTTTGATTCAGAGTGTGCCTTATGTCTCTGCAATCATTCTTCGACTTATCGAAAAAAGCTCTTATAAAAAAGAGACCTCCCAATCTACAAATATATAGAAAGAGGGCGTTTTTGCCCTCTTCATTTAAAACTTTTCTAAAAAACTTCCTCTAAATTCGTTAAAATAATAAGTAAGAGACGATACAAATACAAAGGTACAATGATGAAAGATATTTATGAAAAAATGGCTCTTTTTTATCTTGGGAAAAATGCAAAAGACGACTCTCTGAGTCTTTACAAATCTAAACATCTTACGACACATGCCGCCATAATTGGGATGACAGGTTCAGGAAAAACTGGGCTTGGCATAGGGCTTATAGAGGAGGCGGCAATTGACAATATCCCATCCATCGTTATCGACCCAAAAGGCGATATGGGTAATCTTTGTCTTGCTTTTGCACAGATGCGACCAGAGGATTATCTGCCGTGGGTGGATGAGAGTGAAGCACTCAATAAAGGCAAAACCCTTCAAGAGATGGCAGAGGATTTGGCATCAAGCAACAAAGCGGGTATTGAGAGTTTTGGACAAGATTTGGAGCGTGTGCAGAGATTTGCCGCCGTGCCAAAAACCATCTACACCCCTGGGAGTTCGGCAGGTGTGGGCGTCAATATCTTGGGGAGTTTTGCCGCACCGCCGCAGAGTGTGCTTGAAGATGAGGAGACATTTGCTTCACTCATCAACACAACATCACTCTCGCTTCTCTCACTCGTGGGCATCGCAAGTGATTCGATAGGCTCACGGGAGCATCTTTTGCTCTCAACTATTTTTAGCCACTTTTACGTGGGCGGTAACTCTCTTTCTATGGAGATACTTATCCAAAACATCATAACGCCGCCATTTGAGAAGATAGGGATGCTCTCTCTTGACACATTTTACCCGCAAAACGATAGGATGAAACTCGCAACTCTCTTTAACGGTGTTGTTGCTTCTGTTACTTTTTCGGCATGGCTCAAGGGTGAGGCTCTTGACATCCAAAATATGCTTTATGATGAAGAGGGTAAAGCAAAAATAGCTATTTTTTCCATCGCTCATCTCTCGGATGAAGAGAGAATGTTTTTTGTTTCCTTGCTCTTAAATGCCTATATAAGCTGGATGCGCAGCCAAAGAGGAAGTGCTGTGCTTAAGTCGATTCTTTATATGGATGAGATTTTTGGCTTTTTTCCGCCTTTGAAAAATCCGCCCTCAAAAGAGCCTATGCTTCTGCTTTTAAAGCAGGCAAGAGCTTTTGGATGCGGTATCATCCTCTCAACCCAAAACCCTGTGGACATCGACTACAAAGGGCTTTCAAACATAGGAACGTGGTTTATAGGCAAGCTCCAAACCAAGCAAGACATCGCAAAAGTGGTGGATGGCATCGCTGCAAATTCGGAGTTTTCAAAAGAGGAAATCGCCAAACAGATAGCCACACTCAAAGGGCGACACTTTTTTGTAAAAAATGTACATGAGGAGCAGACGCAGGAGTTTTACACACGCTGGGCGCTCTCGTATCTCAAAGGTCCTATGAGTAAAGATGATATAAAAACAGTTATGCAAGCGAAAAAAGAGGCATTGCCGCAACCAAAGGAGAGAGATGTATTTGTGCAAACGGGCATGACAAAACCTCTGCTGAATGAAAATATCAAAGAGTATTTTATCTCTGCAAATGAGGATTCTTGCTTTTATCCTTACCTTTATGCAGAGCTGAAACTGAGATTTTTCAACCAAAAAAAGGGGATAGATACACAAGAAAACCTCTTTTACAAACTCCCACTGGATGCAAAAACTTTTACCATAGAGTGGCAAAATGCCCATGAAGAGGTATTGGTGCAAAAATCTCTTCAAGCCCCTGCAAATGCCTATTATGCCCAGCTTCCAGAGCTTGTCTTAAGAGAAAAATCACTGAAAGGTTTTGAGAGAGGCATGAGTGATTTTGTTTATGAGAGCAAAAATCTTGAGCTTTTTATGTGTGAGGATTTGGATTTGGAGTCCAAACTTCATGAGAGCAAAAGAGATTTTTTAGTGCGTATGGAAGATACGCTCAAGGAGTTACGAGAAGAGCGCATACAAAAGCTTCAAGAGAAGTTTGGCAGTGACTATGAAAAACTCCAAGACAAGCTCCAAAAACTCGACATGAAACTCAAAAAAGAGGAGGCGGAGGCGAGTTCCAAGATGGCTGATACGCTCATTGGAGTTGGGATGACACTCGTAAGCGCATTTTTTGGCAAAAAAACTTTGAGTGCTTCTACCATCAGCAAGGGAGCAAGTACGCTCTCCAAAGGTAAAGACGTACTCAAAGAGCGGACAGATGTCGCAAATGCCCAACTGCTTTTAAGTGATGTTCAAGAGGAGATGCAGCTGCTTGAACAACGTCTCAAAGAGGAGATAGAAGAGATAACAAAAGAGCTTGATATCAAAAACTACTTACCCCAGAGCCTCATCATAAAGCCAAAGAGAAGTGACATCGTTATCACAGACTTTGCGCTTCTTTGGGAGAGATAAAAGAGATGAAAAAACTATATATCATAAGACATGCAAAATCAAGTTGGAAAGATGAAGCTTTAAATGATTTTGATAGACCGCTAAACAAAAGAGGCAAACAAAACGCTCCTTTTATGGGAAAAAGAGTGAAAGAGAGAGGCATAACGCCTGATATTATCGTATCAAGCCCTGCCATGAGAGCCAAAACAACAGCAAAGATGATTGCCAAAGAGGTAAATTACTCTAAAGATATTCTCTTTAATCAAGATATCTATGAGTCAAGCCCAAGCAGGCTTCATGAGATATTGACTAATATTGATAATAATTGCGGCATACTTTTTTTAGTAGGACACAACCCATCTCTAAATATGTTGGCAGGATATTATGTTGATTTTAGCCAAAATATCCCCACGTGTGGAGTTGTCGAGATAGAGTTTGATTGCGATAAATGGGCGGATATAAGTGCAAAAAATGCAAAATTTATATCATTTGATTATCCAAAAAAAATATAAGGATACTTTATTATTCATGAAAAAAAGAACAAAAATAGTAGCAACGATTGGACCATCATCCGATAGCTTAGAAAAAATCATAGCTTTGATTCGAGCTGGAGTAAATGTTTTTAGACTAAATTTTTCTCACGGTACTCACGAGTATCATGCCGCTGTTTTACAAAGGATTAGAGAGGCGGGCAAACTGACAAATCTGTTTATCGGAGTTTTGCAAGACATTAGCGGTCCAAAGATAAGAGTAGGGGCTTTAGAGGGTTCTTTTGAGATAGCAGTTGGCGAAAGAATAGAGATTTTAAAAAATGATATAGTCGGATACAAAAACCAAGACAGTGGCTATACACTAAGTATATGCGAGCCGAAAATTTTGCAAAATCTTCAAGTAGATAGTTTTATCTTTTTTTGTGATGGACAAATAAAGACAAAAGTAGTGCAAATCCAAGATGACAGGGTGGTAGTAGAGGCGCATAGCGGCGGCGTATTGTCCTCTCACAAAGGGGTGAATTTTCCAAATACCAAGCTAGGGCTTGATGTGCTTACGCCAAAAGATATAAAAGATATAGAGCGGGGTGTAAAAAACGATGTGGATTTTATGGCTATATCGTTTGTTCAGCATGCTGGGGATATCATAAAAGCCAGAGAAATTGTGACTTCTTTTGGCGGGGATGTGCAACTCTTTGCCAAAATAGAAAAATTTGACGGTGTTGAAAATATTGATGAAATCATAGATGCCAGTGACGGGATAATGGTCGCAAGAGGCGATTTGGGTATAGAGATTCCCTACTATGAAGTGCCTCAGGTTCAAAAAATGATTATCAAAAAAGCAAATGAGATGAGTAAGCCAGTAATTACCGCTACTCAAATGCTTCTCTCCGTGACAAACTCCAAAAGCGCGACAAGAGCTGAGATAAGCGATGTCGCAAATGCGATACTTGATGGCAGTGATGCGGTAATGTTATCCGAAGAGACAACCGTCGGCAAGTACCCGATTGAAGCAGTAACGATTATGATGGAAACCATCAAGGCTACAGAGAGATCGACTTATCCTTACTATAAATTTGGAGATTTTGAGATGCATGATTTTACGGATAGTATAAACTACTCCGCCGCAAGGTTGTCAAATCATCTCAAAACAGATGGGATTATTGCTATGACAAACTCTGGCAATAGTGCCAAAAAAATAGCAAGATACAGACCAAATCAGACCATTTACGCAGGCTTTCATTCGCAAAAAACAGCAAGAATTCTTACCATTGTTTGGGGAGTTGTCCCTGCGTTTTTGGTAAAAAAAGGCTCAATCGGACAGATGCTAAACCAACTTTTAAACGATGGGATAAAGCGCAATTTAATTAGCCTTGAGAGAAGTTATATACTCACTGCTGGTGATCCCTCTGGCGTAAGTGGCAGCACAAATATGATAAGGTCGCTTAGAAAAGAAGAAATGGAATTTTTTGTAGATTTAACAGATTTAGAGTGCTGTTAAGGGTGATGATTTTTGATAGGAGCTTTAAATGCAGTACAGATATATAGGAAAAACAGGGCTTAGAGTAACTTCTATCGGGCTTGGGACAATGAGTTTTGGCAGTTGGAGCGATGAGGCGGAGGCTTTTAGGATTATGGATAAGGCGTATGAGAGAGGGATTAACTTTTTTGATACCGCCGAACTCTATCCCGTACCGCCGAGAGTTGAAGATGTGGGCATAACCGAGACCATCATCGGAAAATGGCTAAAGGGTAAACCAAGAGACAGCATCATCTTAGCTTCAAAAGTTGCAGGTGCAGCAAATGGATGGTTTGTTCCTCCTATCCGCCATGGCTATACCGCTATTGATGCGTTTCATATCAAAAAAGCCATCGAGGGGAGTTTGAAGCGGTTGCAGAGTGACTATATAGACCTCTACCAAATGCACTGGCCAGATTCCGTCGTCCCAATAGAAGAGTCGTTAAAGGCGTTTGATGCGCTGACAAAAGAGGGCAAGGTAAGGTACATCGGAACTTCAAACGACACCGCTTACGGACTTACAAAAGCAAATGAGATTTCAAAACGTTTGGGGATTGCAAGATTTGAGTCCATTCAAAACAACTTTTCACTCAACAATCCACGATTTTTGGATGAACTCTCATCTGTGTGCAAAAAAGAGCAAATATCGCTTCTAGCGTACTCGCCCATAGCAGGCGGTGTTTTAAGCGGTAAATATAACGGCGAGCTTTATCCGCAAAATGCGAGATACTCGGACTATCTCATCAGCAAAAATATTCGCCTAAACTCTCAAGCCGCAAAGTTTGTAAATGAAAAATCTCTTAAAGCAACCGCACGCTATCTTAGTATCGCAAAGGAGCTTGAAATCTCTCCCGTAACTTTGGCGGTGGCATACACAAAACAGTTTGATTTTGTTGCTTCCACGATTATCGGGGCAAGAAATACAGCACAAATGGATGAGTCCCTTGCGGCACTAGATGTGACTTTAAGCCAAGAGACAATGAGTGAGATAAAAGCAGTGCAGCAAGAGATAATGTACCCGATGGGATAAGCTTGTGGTTATTTATAACTGATATTTTCTTGTTCTAAATACTCTTTAAATAGATTGAAATACTTTTGTACATAACTCTCATCGCTTGAGCATAGTGATATTTCAACAGAGGCTCTCCCATCTCGCAGCATCGGCAGGGACGAGAACTCTATCTCTTTTGGAACCTCTTTCATGATATGTATCAGAGTGTTTTCACTGGTTTGTGCGAGAAGTGTAAGTCTGTACTTTTTGACGCTTTTGCTAAAAAACTTCTCTATAACGGCAGTGAGCATTGGGTGTGACATCTCTGGAAAACCAGGGGTAAAAAAATATTTATCTTGTAGTGAAAAGCCAGACATGTTGTTGATGGGGTTGAAAAGAAGTTGTGAGTTTTGTGGCAAATCTGCCATATGGATTCGATGCGGATAAGCATCTTCTCCAAATCTCTCTAAGATATCTTGTTCAAATTTTTTGTGTTGCTCCAGTGGTTTTGCAGTAAAAATCTCCGCTGCAACAGCTCTTGTCAAATCATCAGGAGTTGCCCCGATACCGCCAAAAGAGAACATCACACCATCTGCATCTTCTTTGATAAATTGGTAGGTTTTTCGAATTAAATTTTCATCATCTTTTATAATAAATGAAGCAAAAAGCTCATGTCCGTACTTTTGCAACTCATTTTTTAAAAACTCAAAATGCTTATCAATTCTTCGACCATTTAGTATCTCACTGCCGATAATACATGCATAAAAATTCATTTTTTAATCCACCACTTTATCTTTTTTATGTATTATACTGAAAAAATAAGGATGCAAGATGTCATACGCACAGCAGTTAGAAGAGTTGATTACAAAGAGTGTTATTCCTGATATCGATGAAAGATTGGATGAGATTTTTCAAGAGATTGCAGATAGCAAAGAGGCAGGCGAGGAAGCAAAAGAGGAGATAGAAGAGCTTAGAGAGTTTAAAGCAGACCTCCAAGATCTACTTGAGGATATAAAAAGTGGCGATATTGAAGAAGATGAGTGTAAAGAGTTAATTGACGATATTTTAGAGGCTCAAAATGGTGAAGATGAGGAAGATTTTGGTTTTGAGGATGAAGAGTAAAAAATGAGAATTATACTACTAGGCGCACCAGGCGCAGGCAAAGGCACTCAAGCACAGTTTCTAACAAAGAGATATAACATCCCGCAAATTTCTACAGGCGATATGCTCCGTGCTGCCATTAAAGCAGGTACTGAGATGGGCAAGATGGCAAAGGCTGCCATGGATACGGGAAAACTTGTAACAGATGAAATTATCATAGGACTCGTGAAAGACAGAATTGCTGAGGATGATTGTAAAAACGGTTACTTGCTAGATGGTTTTCCACGCACACTAGCTCAAGCGGATGCTGTTACAAATGCAGGTATAAACATAGATGCAGTTGTAGAGATAGATGTTCCAGATGCTGAAATAGTTAAAAGAATGTCTGGTCGCCGTGCACATTTGGCATCAGGAAGAACTTACCATATCATATTTAACCCGCCAAAAGTTGAAGGTAAAGATGACGCAACGGGAGAAGAGCTTGTACAAAGAGATGACGACAAAGAGGAAGTTGTTTTAGATAGACTTAAAGTGTATCATGAACTAACAGAACCGCTTATCGGTTATTATAAAGGTCAAGCTTCAAAAGTGGATACTTTAACTTATATAACGGTTGATGGCACGGCAAATATTGCTGATGTTGAAGCAGCTATTATAGAAAAATTAGGCTAATTGAACCTTTTAGGGGGTTCAATTATATTTTTGACTTTATAAAATCTTCCATTTCCAAGACTATCTCTTCTATAGTTCTCTCACCGCTGATTGTGTGTAGAAAACTTCTATCATTATAAAATGCTTTTATATCTTCAAGAGGTTCAGTATAAACTTTCATACGGTTGTTAAAAATCTCTACCTTGTCATCCTCTCCACGAGAGCGTCCTAAAACTCTATCTCTTGCGGTATCTTCGCTTACATATACTTCTATAACACTGCAAAGTTTTAAAGATGAATCTTTTTTTAGATAATCATCCAAAGCATTTAACTGTTCCATACTTCTAGGGTAACCATCAATGATGATAGTGTCGGTAGGGGCATTTTTGATAGCATTTACTATAGTTTCTATGGCTATTTTGATGGGAACTATAAGTCCTTTGGATATATAGCTCTCTATCTCCGCACCAAGAGCAGAGCCGCTTGCGACCTCTGCACGGAGCATATCGCCTGTGGAGTAGTGCGTTATCTCACTGTTCTGCTTTGCGATAAGCTCTGCATCAGTTGTTTTGCCAGAACCTGGTGCGCCGATGATAAGAAATAGCTTTTTCATTATCTGATTTTTATATGAAGATCTCTTAGTTGTGTAGCGTCCACTTCACTCGGTGCTTTTGTCAAGACACAAGAAGCTTTTTGTGTTTTAGGGAATGCTATAACATCACGGATGCTTGATTTTTTAGAGATTAACATCATAAGTCTGTCAAATCCGATAGCAAAACCGCCGTGTGGAGGTGCGCCAAACTTGAGTGCGTCAAGCAAGAAACCAAACTTCTCTCTAGCTTCTTCTTCGCCGATGCCAAGAAGCTTGAAAATCTCCTCTTGCATCTCCTCTTTATGGATACGGATACTTCCTCCGCCAAGCTCAGTACCGTTTAAAACGATATCGTAAGCGATAGAGTCTATCTCTTCTACATCGTCTTTATCTGTATCTTTTGGCTGTGTAAATGGATGATGAAGTGCTTTTACTCTTCCCTCTTCAACCTCAAACATAGGGAAATCAACAACCCATACAAACTCAAAAGCATTTTTATCCACAAGATTCATCTTCTCATGCTCTGCTATAAAGATTCTAAGACGACCCATATAGTCCCAAACCGTCTTTTTATCTCCAGCACCAAAGAAGACGACATCGCCAACTTTAAGCCCAAGTCTCTCTACAAGAAGTGCGATGTCTGCATCCGTGAAAAACTTGATAAGCGGACCTTTTAAGCCATCCTCTTTCATCTGAAAGTATCCAAGCCCTTGCGCACCAAACTGGCGTACAAAATCTTCAAAAGTTTTCATCTCTCTTTTTGAGAAAACCAAATCCGCACCTGGAACTTTTAGAGCTTTTATGCGGTTTTTATGTGGTTTTTGTGCGATATTTGTAAATATCTCATTATCGCATCTCTCAAAGATATCGATAACATCAACCATTTTTAGGTCGTATCTCAGGTCTGGTTTGTCAGAACCGTACCACTCCATCGCATCTCTGTAAGCTATACGGTTAAAAGGAGGTTTGATTTCAACGCCACAAGCTCCAAACATTGCAACGAGGAGCTTTTCTGCCACAAGCATGACATCTTCTTGGTTACAAAAACTCATCTCTACATCTATCTGGGTAAACTCTGGCTGACGGTCAGCTCTTAAATCTTCATCACGAAAACATTTTGCTATCTGAAAATATCTGTCGAATCCACCTACCATAAGAAGCTGTTTGAAGAGTTGCGGAGATTGTGGAAGAGCGTAAAATTCGCCGCTGTGAACACGAGATGGCACTAGATAGTCTCTCGCACCCTCTGGAGTTGATTTTGTAAGTATCGGTGTTTCGACTTCCAAAAAGCCGTTTTCATCCAAGATGTTTCTAGCTGCAATCGCCGCTTTTGAGCGAAGACGGAAAGTCTCATACATAGATGGGTCTCTTAGCTCTAAGTAACGGTATCTAAGTCTTGTCTCTTCACCGACATTTTTATCGCCGATAACAAAGGGAACTGCCGCTGATCTGTTTTCTATGATTAGCTCATCCACAACGATTTCAATCGCACCTGTTTTTAGACGAGGATTTGTTAAGCCCTCACCACGTAAACGAACCTTGCCTTTTGCAACAAGAACAAACTCATCACGAACCATGCTTGCTATTTTGTGAGAAGATGCGCTGTCTTCTGGGTCACATGTAAGCTGAATCAGACCGCTTTTGTCTCTTAAATCTATAAAAACAATCCCGCCATGGTCACGGTAGCTGTTTGCCCAACCTGCCAAAACAACGCTTTTGCCTACATCTGCTTGGCTTAAATCTGTACAATAATGAGTTCTCATAAATAAGTCCTTAGTGCGTCTTAAAATAATTTTTGCGAATTATATCTAAACTTCTCTTAGCCCATTTAAAACAGTGCCTATTTTTATGTATAATTTACGAAAAAGTTCAAAAGAGTACTATTTGAAAAATAAAACGATTAAAAAAGTTGGTGTTGTTTTAAGACCATCTACGCCTGAACTCAAAGATGGTTATGAGAAACTGGAAACTATTTTTAAGAAATATGCCATTGAAGTTTTGCTTGAGAGTGCAAGTGCGGCTATGATTGGCACATCTGGACGTGATTTTGAAGCAATCTGCAAAGAGGCTGATTTTTTAATTAGTTTTGGAGGAGATGGAACACTTATAGCGACTGTGAGAAAATCTTTTGATTATGACATCCCCATTCTCGGTATCCATGCTGGAAATCTTGGATTTTTAACTGATTTGTCACTTGAAGAGCTTGACTCTTTTGTAGAAAAAATTACGCAAAGCAGATACAGAATAGATGAGAGAGCAGTTTTAGAGGCGACTGTCATAAAAAATGCTCAAGAGTTCAAAATGTACGCTTTTAATGATGTTGTGTTAACACGCACAAGAGTTTCAAACATGATACATGTTGAAGCACTTGTGGATGGTCGCTCTTTTAACACCTATTATGGCGATGGAGTGGTTGTCTCCACGCCTACAGGCTCAACGGCGTATAATCTCTCCGCAGGCGGACCTGTTCTTTTTCCTATGAGTAACGTTTTTGCACTCACACCGATATGCCCTCACTCTTTGACACAAAGACCCGTTGTATTGCCAGGGCGATTTACCATAGAGATGAAGACTTCAGAAGAGAGAGCTTTGATAATCATAGACGGTCAAGATGTCCATGAACTGGGGCTTGGAGAGAGTGTTTATATAAAGTTGGCGGCGAAAACCATCAAGTTAATTCACAGAGAAGAGTATAACTATTTTGATGTTTTAAAAGAGAAGTTAAGGTGGGGCGAATGATAGAGAGATTTTATCTAAAAGAGTATCTTAGTTTTAAAGAGGTTGCGATAGAGCCAAAAAATGGGCTTGTTGTTTTTACGGGCCCTAGTGGGAGTGGAAAGTCGATTTTGATGCACTCTATCCTCTCCTCTTTTGGCTTGGCGTCATGTGAAGCGGCTTTATGTGAGGCAAGTGTCGCTTGGGAGTTAGATACGCAAGAACATGGGATAGAAGAAGATGATGTTTATATCTTCAAACATCTCAAAAAAGAGAAATCAAGATACTTTATAAATAACCAAAATATCTCTAAAAAAAGCTTAAGCACACTTGCCTCAAACTACTTAAAGCACCTCTCGCTAAGGGATTTTAGCGACTTTGAAAATGAAAATCTGCTTTTGATACTAGATAGCAGAATCCAAAAACACTCTCCAGAGATAACCAAACTGCTAAGTGAGTATAGAGATGTTTTTTTAGAACACAAAAAAGTGAAAAAAGAGCTATCCATCATAGAAGAGGAGCAAAAAAGAGTTACAGAACTCAAAGAGTTTGCAGCTTTTGAGATTCAAAAAATCAGAGATGTTAATCCAAAAATATCGGAAGATGAAGAGCTTTTGGAGATAAAAAAAGAGCTATCCAAAAAAGAGAAAGTTTTAGAGAGCATAACACGAGCAAATGCTATTTTTGAGTATGAGCATAGTGTCGTTGGCACACTTGAGTTGCTTGGTGTGGATAGCTCCTCTTTTAACGATGCGATGAATGAGCTAAGAGCGGTAATGGAGAGTGCGCAAGAGCGTTTTGAGATGCTTGAAGATGTGGATGTTGAAGAGGTTTTAAACCGCTTAGAGGTGCTTAGTGAACTCAAAAGAAGATATGGCAACATAGAAGATGCACTTAGATATAAAGAGCAAAAGATAAAAGAGCTTGAAAAGTATGAAAATATAGAGATAACAAAAGGAGATTTGGAGTTCCAAGAGGCGTCTTTGGCGAAAAAAGTCAAAGAGTTTTCTCAAAAACTTACACAATTGCGCCATGCAGAGATAAGCCTGTTTGAGCGTGATTTGAACCGCTATCTCAATGAACTCTACCTTCGTGATGCAAAAGTTGAGATAATTCAAAAAGAGCTTGACGTTTTTGGAGCAGATGAGATGGTGCTTAAGCTTCATGGTACAGATTTGCAAAAGATAAGTACGGGAGAGTTTAACAGGCTTCGTCTTGGGGTTTTGGCACTCAAATCAGAGGGCATGAACAAAGAGGGCGGTGTGTTGATGCTTGATGAGATAGATGCAAATCTAAGCGGGGAAGAGTCGATGAGTGTTGCGAAAGTTCTAAGAGGTCTCTCAAAACATTTTCAAATATTTGTTATCTCCCATCAGCCACAACTCACATCTATGGGTAATCAGCACTTTTTAGTATATAAAAAAGAGGGTCTCTCCTATGTCAAAGAGCTAAATTTGGATGAGAGAGCAGAAGAGGTGGCAAGAATTATCAGCGGAGAGAGGATTACAGAGGAGGCAAAAGGGTTTGCCAAAGAGCTTCTTTATCTCTGTCAGGGAGAAAATATATGATTATAGATACTCATGCACATCTTGACGATGCAAGATACGATGATGACTTAAAAACAGTTTTACAAAGAGCCAGAGATGGTGGAGTAAAGCGTTTTATCATCCCTGGGGCAGACCCAAAGAACCTCTCAAGGGCAGTTGCCATAGCTGAGTCAAACAGTGATGTTTACTTTGCCATAGGCGTACATCCTTATGATATGGATGCTTTTGATGCGCTTGATTTTGAGTCATATATAAACCATCCAAAGTGCGTTGCGGTGGGCGAGTGCGGACTTGACTACTTCAGGCTTGAGGGAAGTGATAAAGAGAAAGAGAGAGAAAAAGAGAGACAAAAAGAGGTTTTTCTCTCTCAAATAGAGATAGCAAAAAAGTATAAAAAGCCCATAATTGTGCATATAAGAGATGCTTCAAGAGATGCAAAAGAGATTTTACTCTCAAGTGGTGCGGACAAAGTAGGAGGCGTTTTACACTGTTACAATGCTGATGAAGAGTTGCTTGTTTTGGCAAAAAACGGATTTTATTTTGGCATAGGAGGGGTGGTTACTTTTAGCAATGCAAAAAAACTTCTTCATGTGTTACCAAAAATCCCACTTGAAAAACTTCTCTTAGAGACGGACGCTCCATATCTTACACCAACACCCCATAGGGGAGAGCGAAACGAGCCTTTTTATACAACTTTTGTTCTAAAAAAGATAGCTGCCATACTGGAAATAGAAGAGGAAAAAATAGAGGAAATAACTACAAAAAACGCACTTTCGCTTTTTGATATTTCATAGTATCAAGGGGCGTTCTTTTTTTATTTGGATAATTTTGGTAAACTTTAAGATTCAATTTATAAAAAGGAGCTACAAATTTGAGATATATCATTCTATTTTTACTCCCTCTTTTACTCAGTGCAAATCTTGCCTACCTTACAAACCAAACTCAAGAAATAGCTATATTAGAATCTTTTGACATAGAAGCATCTTTTTTGTATGACCCAATCATGAATGAAATGAAAAATAGTAAAAAAGATATTTATGATGAACAGAACTTTTTTCAGGCTATGGATGAAGCACATCTTTTTATCCCTACAGTTAAAAATATTTTGGCAAAGCATGGCATACCTTCAGAATTTCTATTTTTGGCGATGGCAGAGTCGAGCTTTTTAACAAAAGCCTACTCAGTCAAAAAAGCGTCTGGTTTTTGGCAGTTTATGCCTGAAACGGCAAAACTCTATGGCTTAAGAATAGATTCTTATGTGGATGAGAGAAGGGATGTCGTCAAATCAACAGAAGCAGCGGCAAAATATCTAACCACTCTTTATGATAAATTTGGCAAGTGGTATCTTGCCGCTATTGCATTTAACTGTGGCGAGGGAAAGCTCACAAATGCTATAAGCAGAGCTAAAAGTGATGACCTTTTAGTGTTGCTCAACCCTAAAGAGCAGTACATCCCAAAAGAGAGCAGATTTTACATAAGAAAAATCCTCTCTCTTGCGCTTATGGGCAATGATGAGCAATTTTTATTGAACAGCGAGTATGATTATCTGCTTAACAGAGCTAACGCTTACTCAATTTCTACGGTTAAAGTACCAAAAGGAGAGTCTCTTAAGAGGGTATCAGAGCTTGTTGGGATTCCATTGTCAGAGTTGCAAAAGTTAAACAAGCATCTTAAACATGATTTTGCACCGCCTCATCTCAAAGCCTACGATATTTATATCCCTTATGTCAAACTTTCTGATTTTAAACAGAAATATGTTGAGGAAGAGATGAAGAAATTTTACAAGATTCATGTTGTTGCAAAGGGTGA
The DNA here is from genome assembly GCA_030247515.1 of Sulfurimonas sp. GTDB lineage: Bacteria > Campylobacterota > Campylobacteria > Campylobacterales > Sulfurimonadaceae > Sulfurimonas. Next base: position 20,987 of record JAOTSA010000009.1, read on the forward strand.
AGATATCTTTACAATAAGCAAAAAATACAATATTAATCATAGTGTTATCAAAGATTTTAATGCTCTCAAAGGAAATAAATTGAGTCTAAATCAAAAACTAATTATCCCAGTAGAAAACAGAGTTGCATCTGCTGCGAATATTGGCGGAGACTTTGTTTATAAAGTAAAACAAGAAAAGGCTTGAAATCCTTTTTTAAATTGAATACAATCTCAATTCTCAAAGCAGATAGCTTAAAATTTAGAAGATGAAAGAGAGGGCAGATGGAAAAACTCTTTATATTAGCTGCATTTTTGTTGCTTTTCATGACAGGTTGTAGCTCAAAAGTAAAGAGTGTTTATAGTGAGCCTTCTGCACCACAAAGTTATCCTGATACACAAGGTTCATATAGTCCTGTTGTAAATCAAAAAGATTATCAGCATCCAACAATGCGACCTTATGAAATTAGAGGTATCAAGTACTATCCGACTGTTGTTAAAGTTGGCGACATTCTTCATGGAAATGCAAGCTGGTATGGTCCTGACTTTCACGGTAAATCAACTTCTAATGGTGAAACTTACAATATGCATGACATGACAGCGGCACATAAAACTTTGCCAATGAATACGATTGTGAGGGTTACAAATAAAAATAATGGTAAAACAGCAGTTGTAAGGATAAACGATAGAGGTCCTTTTGTTGAGACAAGGATTATTGACCTCTCAAATACTGCAGCACGCAATATAGATATGGTTGGTGCTGGAACTGCTCCCGTAAAGGTTGAAGTCCTTGGTTTTATCTCTAAAGACTATAGGAGTATCCCTCTGCTTAGAGAGTTAAAAGAGACTCCTCCAGATCAGAGCGTTGATGGATTTGCACTTCAAATAGGCTCTTTTGCAAAGCTTGAGGGGGCGGTTGCTACACAGAAAAAATACAACAACACAGACGGATATAAAACGATTGTAAAAGATGTTGAGACAAGTAGCGGAAGGTTGTTTAAAGTTTGGCTTAAAGGTTTTAGAAGTGAACAAGAAGCAAGAGATTACAAAGCACTTGGAAACTTTCAAGGTTCATTTATAGTAAGAGAGGATTAAAAAATGATAAGTAAAAGCAGAAAAACAAAAGAGACGGACATCACTGTCTCTTTGGATATGAGCGGAGTGCAAAAGAGCAAGATAGATACAGGTGTGGGCTTTTTAGACCACATGCTTGATAGTTTTTCAAGACACTCTTTGATTGATTTAGAGATTTCATGCAAGGGTGATACGCACATAGATGACCATCACAGTGTTGAAGACATCGGCATCGTTCTTGGCTCGCTTTTGGCAGAAGCTATCTATCCTGTCTCAAACATGGAGCGTTTTGGAAGTGCAAGTATCGTGATGGATGAGGCATGTGTGAGTTGTGATTTGGATTTGAGCAACCGCCCTTATCTTGTTTTTGAAGTAGATGTTGCAGGCAAAGTAGGAAGTTTTGATACAGAGCTTGTTGAAGAGTTTTTCAAAGCCCTTGTTTTAAATGCTAGAGTGAGTGCGCATATAGTGCTTCAAAGAGGAAAAAACAAGCACCACATCATAGAAGCGGCATTTAAGTCTTTTGCGGTCGCTCTTCGCCGTGCAATGCAAAAAAATGAAAAAGTCGGTATCCCAAGCACGAAAGATATGCTTTGATTAAGTTAATCGTACTAGATGTTGACGGTTGTCTCACAGATGGAAAAATCATCTATGCTTCAGATGGGAGCGAGATAAAAAACTTTAATGTAAAAGATGGTCTTGCTATCAGTTCATGGATAAAAATGGGCTTTGGGGTAGCTATTATCACTGGAAGAAGCTCTGAGATTGTTGCAAAAAGAGCAAAAGAGCTTGGGATTTCCCATCTTTTTCAAGGTGTAAAAGATAAAGAGAGTTTGCTTCAAGAGTTGCTTGGCACGCTTGGACTGAACTCTTATGAAGTAGCAGCCATCGGCGATGATTTGAACGATTATAAGATGTTGTGTGGTGTGGGCAGAAGCTTTACTCCAAAAGATGGCGCAAAAGAGATAAGAGAGCTTGTTGATACCGTTTTAAAATACAAAGGCGGCGATGGAGCAGTACGTGAAATGATAGATATTCTCATAAATGAGGGTGACTTAAAAGAACAATTTATGGCTCTTTGGTTATAATGAGATGAATATAAACTATTTTTTTCTTGCTACTTCTTTTTTACTTTTGATGGTTTATTTTGTCTTTAAGCCTTTAGAGATAAAAGAACAGCCATCTGGGGATGTGCCTCTTTTTAATATAGCGTCGTTTACTATGTATGAGTTAAACACGAGTGGACTTTTAACGATGATGAATGGATCAGCGGCAACCAGATATAAAAACAGATATGCAGTTGAGGGAATAGACTATACAGACAACTCTAAAAAATATATCGCAAACATGAAGTCTAAAAGCGGAATATACAAGGATGATATCGTCTATTTGGAGGGTGATATCATTTATCAGCGTGAAGATGGCTTGACATTTCAAACGCAAAAAGCAAACTATAACAAAAAAACAAGTACAGCGGTTGTGGATGGAGAGTATCTTCTTTATAGAGGAAAAGACAGAGTTGAGGGAAGAGAACTTCGCTATAATAGCTCATTAGAGACTATCAGCTCTCAAGATGTAACAGCAAAATATCAGATACAAGAGAGAAAAAGATGAGAGAAAAGATTTTTTTAACTATTTTTTTAACGGCATCACTGTTTGCACAAGAGCTTCAAGTAAAAGCAAAGCTCTTTAATGCCGACCAAAAAGCAGGGATTTCTACATTTGAGGGCAATGTTAATGTTATCAAAGGGAGTGATGAGCTTAACGCTTCAAAAGTTACGATTTATACAAATTCCAAGCAAGAGCCGACAAAATTTATGGCAGAAGGTAACGCTTCATTTAAAATAAAAACGTTGGAAGGCGCTCTTTATACAGGAAAGGCGCAAAAAGTAATCTATCTGCCTCAACAAAAGGAGTATCACTTCTTTCAAGAGGTTCATTTAAAACAGCTTGATGAGAAAAAAGAGATTATTGGCGATGAGGTTATCCTAAAAACGATTGAGGGCAAAGCATATGCAAAAGGCGCACAGCAAGAACCTGTAATTATGATTTTTACAATGCCAGAAGAAAAAAAACAAGAGACAAAGAAAGAAAAAAATGATTGAAATAGTAGATGCAAAATTTCTCATATCTGCTGCCAATGTAGCAGGTGCGATAGAGTCGGATGAGCAAAATGAGGTCGTTTTTATGGCACGCTCCAATGTTGGCAAGAGTTCCCTGCTCAATGCGCTTACCAACCATAAAGGCTTGGCTAAAGTCTCCTCTACACCTGGAAAAACTAGACTTATCAACTATTTTGATGTTACGTTTCTTGATAGAGAGAGTGCGCAGAAAAGTTTTGCGAAATTTGTTGATTTGCCTGGTTTTGGATATGCAAAAGTTGCCAAATCTCTCAAGTATGATTGGGAAAAAAACCTTACAGATTTTATAGTTTCAAGAGAACAGATTAAGGTATTTATTCATCTAGTCGATGCAAGACACCCTTTTTTAGAGATTGACCAGTCTGTAAGCGATTTTTTACTCGAACATGCACAGCCATCACAGCATATAATTCAAATATTTACTAAAATTGACAAGTTAAATCAAAAAGAGCAAAATGAACTCAAAAGAGTATTTCCTGATGCGCTTATGGTCTCAAGTTCCAAAAAAAGAGGGTTGGGAAAGATTGTGTCGCTGATATATTCTATCTTAGAGGAGCCTCTTGATGAACATTGAATTAACAAGAGCGAAGTTGTCTGATATCGCCGAGATGCAAAGATTGGTTATCCCTGAAGTTGAGGCTGGAGTTATTTTGGCAAGAAGTTCTGATGAGATAGCAACAAATATCAGATCTTATATACTTGCAAAAGCCAACGATGAGATTGTCGGTTTTTGCGCACTCCACATTCATACGCCTTCACTCGCAGAGATTAGGTCTTTGGTTGTCAAAGAGGAAAAAAGGGGCATGGGGATAGGGCAACAGCTTATCGCAAAAGCAGTACAAGACGCACAAACTCTTGGACTTCAAAAAGTGTTAAGCCTCACATATAAGCAATCTTTTTTTGAAAAACTTGGATTTGTAGAAATTCCAAAGGAGTCACTGCCAGAACATAAGATTTGGGCTGACTGTATAAAATGTAAACATTTTCCCGTATGCAACGAAGTCTCTCTTATCAAAACCCTCTAACACCATACTTTTATGGTGTTTTGTTTCTTCTCTACACTGCACTTAGTGGTATTCATCTTTTTTTGCCACCGCTTTTTGCAATACTCTATTTTTACTTTTCCAAAGCACTTAAGAATGAGGATTCTATAGCTCTTTTTTTACTTATTTTTTGTCTTATTCTTTTTGAGGCTGCAAATGGGTATGTACTATTTAGCGCAATTATCTACTTTTTTCTCCTCCACAGATACATTGTGCCAAAAATCATGCAAAGTTTCAGTTGTGCTGCATGCATAAGGTTTATCGTTGCTCTTTTGGTTTACTTGGGTTTTTTTCTTTTTTACTCTCTTCTTTCAAGTGTATTTATGTTTCCATCGCCACATATCAACTCCTATGTGTTTTACTATATAGCGATTGAGTTTTTGATTTTGAGTGTATTATGAAAGTTAAACTTATCCTTTTTCTTTTTGCTATTGTATGGCTTGCGCTTGTTGTAAGAGTCTTTTTACTCTCAGTACAATCAAACAGTTATTATAATAGGCTCTCTTATAACAATACTATCAAAATTGAGCAGATTGCACCTGTGCGAGGGGAAATTGTTGATATAAACAACAGACCCGTGGCTATTAATGAGCTTGGTTTTAAGATACAGCTTGCCCCTCATTTGATGCTTCAAAAAAATCTTCAAACTTTTGAGGCAGAGCTTGATATGCTTGTTTCACTATTGCCACATTTGGATAGGGAGAAGATTGTCAAAGAGTATAAAAAAGTTGACTCTTACTACAATCACAACTTTATTGATATTGTTGAATTTGTCTCTTATGAACAGATTATACCTGTTTACTCCATCTTAAGTTTAAGAGAAAATATCAACGTCATCTCTTCTCCAAAGAGATACTATCCATACAGTGATGTCGCCGCTCACGCTATTGGCTATGTTGGGCGTGCAAATAAAGAGGATATCAAAGATGATTCTCTGGTTGAACTCATAGGATATAGCGGAAAGTCTGGCATAGAGAGATACTACAACGAATATCTTCAAGGTCTCTCAGGCAAGAGAGAGATAAAAGTAAATGCGAACAATCAAGAGGTGGAAGAACTCTCAAGCGAAAAGGCGGTAGAAGACAGAAAACTAATGCTCAATATTGATATTGAACTCCAAAGATATATAGCAACCCTTTTTGAGAAAAAATCAGGAGCGGTAATAGTTATGGGAGTAAATGGTGCTATTTTGTCTGCAAGCAGTTTTCCAGAGTATGATTTAAATACCTTTGTGACAGGGATAAGCAGTGATATTTGGGAGAAGCTCTCAAACAGTTTGGACAAACCTTTTACAAACAAGCTTATTCATGGACTCTACCCTCCCGGTTCAGTTATAAAAACAGGACTTGGTTTGCTCTACATCACTTCGCCAGAAGTTGGTCCAAATTTTAACGATTTTTGTACAGGTTCTATGCCTCTTGGCTCAAGAGTATTTCGATGTTGGAAAAAAGATGGACATGGAAGTACAGATATAAAAAAAGCAGTTCGAGAGAGTTGTGATGACTACTTTTACAAAGGAAGTCTCAAGCTTGGTATAGACAAGCTGAGTGATGGGCTTATGCGCTATGGGCTTGGGAAAAAAACAGGTGTGGATTTGCCAAATGAGTTTATAGGAACAGTTCCATCACGGGAGTGGAAAAGAAAAAAATTTAACAAAAATTGGTATGTAGGAGAGACAGTCAACACATCCATAGGTCAAGGAGATTTTTTGACTACTCCAATGCAAGTTGCACAGTTCACTGCACTTATGGCGACAGGAAAACTCCCCCGTCCCTATTTTGCAAATATGCTTGGAGATAAGGTCTTAGAGCCAGAACTTCAAGAAGTGTTGAGTGAAGATGAGTTGAAAAGATTGCCGACTATCCAAAAAGCCATGTATGAAGTATGTAATGTGCAGGGCGGAACAGCAGTTAATCACGTAAAAACAAAAGTCAAAATTGCAGGAAAAACAGGAACAGCGCAGGTTGTAGGTATCATGCAAGATGTTAAAGAGAGGGAGCTGGAGCATGAGATGGAGTACTACACACGTTCTCACGCATGGTTTGCAACATACGGTCCGTACGAAAACCCACAATACGTGGTTATAGCCATGGTAGAACATGGAGGACATGGAGGAGCTGCTACTGGGGGAATCGTCTCTAGTATTTATGACAAACTTTTGGAATTGGGATATATAAAATAAAGGTATGATATGAGAGAAATTTTTAGTAGAGTTGAAGATGGGTTGGTAGTTGTTGTTGAATCAGAGGTTGATTTGGAGTGTCAAAAAGAGTCACCTTGGTTATGTAGTGTTTTTGTAAAGTTTGTAAATAACAATAGTGACTTTGAGGGTTTTGATATTTTTTTGGAAACAAAAGAGTCTCTTATCATGGCGTTAGAGCATGAAAACGGTGCAGTATATGCAGGCTCAAGAGCAAAAGATGATTGGAATGAGTTCTATTTTTATGCAAAAAGTGCAAAAAATTTGGAGACTGTTGTTGCAAAAATGCTCAAAGAGAGCGGTTACAAGTATGAAAGCAGTGTTGTAAAAGATGCAAAGTGGGATTTTTACCATAAAAATCTTTTTCCTACTGAGTTGGAATTTCACAATATTGAGAGTGATAAAATCATATTTTTACTAGAAGAAGAGGGCGATGAACTCTCAACCCAAAGAGATGTAGAACATTATGTCTCGTTTGATACTGCTACTCAAAAAGATAGATTTGTTGAGAATGCTTTGGAGTGCGGATTTGAATTTAAAGATGATATAAGTTCTGAAGAGTTTGAGCATGGCGTGGCACTTATAAAAAAACACTCTGTAGTGAGTGAAGATGTAAGAAAAGTTGTCGAAGAACTATATCAGCTTGCAAAAAAAGAGCATGGTTATTATGAGGGGTGGAGTACGGTGTTGGTTGCAAAGGACGATTGATTTAGCATGAAAAAAATGTTTGCAATTAGTGGAATTATAAACTACCTAATAGTTGTTTTTTTAAATGCTTTTACTGATTTGGGTCATAAGATAATCATCCAAAACACCGTATTTAAGGTGTATGACGGAACAACCCAAATCATGCTCACGGCAGTTGTAAATGCTTTGATGCTGCTTCATTCATCTTGGCATTTTCTCCCTCTGGCTATTTAAGCGACAGATTTGCAAAAAATATCGTGATGAAGCACGCCGCTCTTTTGGCTGTTTTTATCACTCTTGCCATCACTTTTTGCTACTATCAAGGTTGGTTTTTTACCGCTTTTGCCCTTACATTTTTACTTGCCCTCCAAAGTGCGCTTTACAGTCCCGCAAAATACGGATATATAAAAGAGTTGGTTGGTTCAAAATATATAAGTGAGGGAAACGGTGCGCTTCAAGCGGTTACAACAAGTTCGATTTTGCTTGGCATCATCGTCTATACCATACTTTTTGAGACGCTTTTAGGCGATGTTTTTGCTACAAAAGAGGATATTTTAAGAACTATTGCACCGCTTGGGTGGCTTTTGGTTTTGGGCTCGGTTGTTGAGTATCTGCTTGCTCTCAAATTGCCAAACATGAGTGTAAAGACAACACGCAAAAAATTTGAGTTTGCAAAATATATAAAGGGTTTTTATCTCAAAAAAAACCTCATAATGCTTAGAAGAAAAAAAGAGGTTTTTGACTCTGTCATAGCACTTAGCCTTTTTTGGTCGGTTTCTCAGGTCGTTTTGGCTATTTTTGGCGAGTACGCAAAGAGTGAGCTTAGCATTACAAATACGATTGTCGTTCAGGGAATTATGACTTTTTCGGTTATCGGCATAGTTGTCGGCTCGATGTTATCGTCCGCTTTTTCAAAGTACTACATCAACAGCGGACTTGCAGCACTCAGCGCATTTGGCATTGCACTGTTGCTTTTTATGATTCCTTTTACTGTAAACACGCTTCTTTTGGGAGTAGAATTTGTCCTCTTTGGACTCTTTAGCGGCATGCTTTTAGTACCGCTAAATGCAAAGATACAGTATCTCTCTCCCGATATCCATCTTGGAACAGTTTTAGCAGGTAATAACTTTGTCCAAACGCTTTTTATGTTCTCTTTTTTAATGTTAACAACGCTCTTTGCCTACTTTGGCATGAATGCAAAAATCCTCTTTTTTGTTATGGGTTTTGTCGCACTCTATCTGCTCTATAAGCTTTTAAAGAGATATCTTGTCATGGCGGTTTGGACGCTCTTTGAGTCAATTTTAAAAATCCGTTACAAATGCACATACATAGGTCTTGAACATATCCCACAAAACACGCCGATACTCTTGGCAGGAAATCATGTTAGTTGGCTTGACTGGTTTATACTTCAGCTTCCACTGGAGGAGAGAGTTGTTTTTTTGATTGATAAAGATATATATAACAATAAATTTCTAAAACCGATTTTTAAATTAGGCGAATTGATTCCTATCTCGCAAAAAGCTTCAAAAGATTCTTTTTTTGAAACCTCAATGAAATTAAAAAATGGTAAAATAATCGCCATATTTCCCGAGGGTGAAATAGCGAGAAGTTCTAGCGTGTCAAAGTTTTACAGAGGATATGAGTTTATAGAGCGTGGCGGTGCGGTAATAGTGCCGTTTCATATTGATGGAATTTTTGGAAGTGTTTTTGCAAGACATAAAGGCGATGCAAAGAGATGCTTCTTAAAAAAGAGAGAGATTACGCTTACCTTCGGAGAGCCGATTTCTAGGCATATAAGTGCGGATGAACTTAGAGAAATAGTTATAAATTTGAAAAGGATATAAATTTGAGAACAACATTAATCATAGGTGCAGGTGGAGTTAGTCGTGTAGTTGTATATAAATGTGTACAAAATGCGGATGTTTTTGGGAAAATCATACTAGCGAGTAGAACGCTAAAGAGATGTCAAGATATAAAAGATGAGTTACCAAATGCAGATATTGAAGTAGCAAGTGTGGATGCAGATAGCACGGATGAGGTTATAAAACTTATAAATTCATGCAAACCGAGCATAGTTATAAATGTCGCACTTCCGTATCAGGATTTGGCGATTATGGATGCGTGTATTGCTACAAAAACTCCATACCTTGATACTGCAAACTATGAACACCCAGATGAAGCAAAGTTTGAGTACAAGCTTCAATGGGAGAGAGATGAGAAGTTTAAAGAAGCGGGAATCATGGGACTTTTGGGAAGCGGTTTTGACCCTGGGGCTACAAATGTATTTTGTGCTTATGCTCAAAAACACTACTTTGATGAGATTCACACTATAGATATTTTGGATTGTAACGCTGGCGACCATGGATACGCATTTGCAACAAACTTTAACCCTGAAATCAACCTCCGTGAAGTTAGCGCAAACGGTAGATATTGGGAGAACGGCGAGTGGATTGAGACAAAACCGCTTGAAATCATGCAGGTTTGGGATTATCCTGAAGTAGGACCAAAAGATAGTTATCTGCTCTACCATGAAGAGATGGAGTCTTTGGTGCAAAACATCAAAGGGCTAAAGCGCATCAGATTTTTTATGACATTTGGACAAAGCTACATCAAACATATGGAAGTGTTGCAAAATGTCGGAATGTTGGGAATTGAACCAGTTGAGCATAAAGGCATGATGATAACTCCGATTGAGTTTTTAAAAACGCTTCTGCCTGACCCTGCATCTTTGGGTTCAAGAACTAAAGGCAAGACAAATATCGGTATTTTGGCTGAGGGTATCAAAGACGGCAAAAAGAGAAAGATATATATCTATCAGGTAAAAGAGCATGAAGAGTGCTACCGTGAGACAAATTCTCAAGGCGTATCTTACACAACGGGTGTTCCTGCGATGATAGGCGCAAAACTTATGTTAAAAGGCATCTGGAGCGGTGTTGGTGTCTTTAACATGGAACAGATGGATCCTGATGCGTTTATGGAAGAGATGAACACACAAGGACTTCCTTGGCAGATAAAAGAGCTAGAAGCGTAATCGATGCAGAGTTTAGAAAAAATCGCTACACCGTACTATATTTGCCATGAGTCTCTTCTTCGTGCAAACCTTGAAATCTTAAATCGTGTACAGATTGAGAGCGGAGCTAAAGTGATTTTGGCTCTCAAGGGTTTTGCGATGTGGAGTACATTTCCTCTCGTAAAACAGTATCTCAAAGGGTGTACATCAAGCGGACTGCACGAGGCACTTTTGGCACGGGAAGAGTTTGCAAAAGATGATAAAAATCTTGAAGTTCACACATATTCGCCTGCATACAAAGATGAAGATATAGATGAGATAGCACGCATATCCGACCATATCGTTTTTAACTCGCCAAATCAGCTCTTTAAGTACGCTGATAGGGTAAAAAAGATAAATCCTGCCGTGAGTCTATCGCTAAGAATAAACCCTGAACAGTCCTCATCCCCAAAAGATATCTACAACCCTTGCGGGCTTTACAGCCGTCTGGGAACAACGCTTGCAAATTTTGACGAGAGAGTTTTAGAACATATCGATGGGCTTAACTTTCATGCACTTTGCGAACAGGATGTTGATGCGCTTGAAGAGGTTTTAGAGGCGTTTGAAGAGAAGTTTTCAAGGTACTTTAAAGACATGAAGTACATAAATTTCGGCGGCGGTCACCATATAACCAAAAAGGGTTATGATGTTGAGAAACTCATAAGCATCATCAAAGATTTCAGAGCCAAATACGGTGTTGAAGTTTACTTAGAACCTGGAGAAGCAGTAGGCTGGCAGACGGGCGAGCTTGTAAGCAGTGTGCTAGACATTGTTCACAACGGCATGGATATAGCCATCTTAGACACATCGGCAGAAGCGCATATGCCCGACACTCTTGCCATGCCTTATCGTGCGATGGTGCGTGGAAGCGGCGAAGCGGGAGAGAAAAAACACACTTACAGATTTGGCGGAAACACTTGTCTAGCTGGCGATATCATGGGAGATTACTCTTTTGATGAGCCGCTCAAAGTTGGCGATAAAGTGATTTTTGAAGACCAAATCCACTATACATTTGTAAAAAACACTACATTTAACGGCATCAAACTCCCATCGCTTGTTATAAAAAGAGAAGATGGAATCGTGGAGCTTATAAAAGAGTTTGGATATCAAGATTATAGAAATAGATTGTCGTAAATCCATCCCTCACGAGGGATGTTTTACTAAATAGGTCTGTTAAACTCTTCATGCAAGAGAGTTTTTTCTGTTTTATCTTCCAAATCTTTTACCCAAATCGTACCATTTTGAAGCTCATCTTCGCCGATAACACAGCAAAATCTTGCATTTACTTTGTCTGCCGCTTTGAGATGATTTTTGAGATTTTTTGGTTTGTAGTCTAAAACTACTTTGTCGCTACCTCTTTTTTGATGCGTCATTTGCATTACCAAATTAACCGCACTCTCATCCATAGCACCCATGTAGTAGCCATCTCTGAAAGTTTGTGGCATGACGATAAGCTCCATAAGTCTCTCGATTCCCATAGCAAAACCAACGGCTGGAGTAGGGCGACCATCCAAAAACTCTACAAGCCTGTCATAGCGTCCACCACCTGCGATGGCACTTTGGCTTCCTATGTCGTCACTTACAAACTCAAACGCCGTTTTGGAGTAGTAGTCAAGCCCACGAACTAGATGTGTGTCTATCTCATAAGCGATGCCACTTTGCGTAAGAAGTGTTTGAAGTGTAGCAAATTCACCGTTACAGTTTGGACACAGGTTGTTGATGAGTTTTGGCGCATTTGTGTAGATGCTTTGGCACTTTTCATCTTTACAGTCGAGTACACGGATGGGGTTGGTGTCCACTCTTCGTGTGCAATCCTCGCAAATGTGCTCTTTGTGAACCGTTACAAAATCAATCAGTTTTTGGCGGTAAGGCGGCATGCACTCGTTGCACCCAAGTGAGTTTAGTTTGAGTCTGTAGCCAATTCCAAGTTCCCTTAAGATGTCACTTGCCATCATAATCATGCTCACATCTTCATGAACACTCTCAACCCCAAAACTCTCAACGCCAAACTGATGAAACTGTCTAAGTCTCCCTTTTTGCGGTCGCTCATAACGAAACATAGCTCCATGATAGAAAAAGCGGTGGATGCCACCAGCACGGTCAAGCTTTTTTTGGATAAATGCACGCACAACGCCCGCTGTTCCCTCAGGGCGTAAACAGACATCGTTTTCCCCTTTGTCGATAAACTGGTACATCTCTTTGCCTACGATATCGCTTGATTCGCCAACAGAGCGTTTAAAAAGTGCCGTCTCTTCTAAAATGGGAGTTTCTATAAAGTGAAAACCGTATCTTTGCGCTACTCTTGTCGCAACAGACAAAAAGTATGTAAATCTCTCATAATCTTCACTTAAAATATCGTTCATGCCTCGAAGGGAGCTAATCATCTGTTTTCCTACTCTACTGTGTATCTTTTTTTAGGTTGAAAGGATACCATTTTTCCCTTTTATTTCGTTATAATCGACGACTTAAGTTTAAAAAAAGGCATACAAATGCAGCATCATGAGAGTCTCAAAGAACACTATAAATTTACAAAAGAGGAGGCTCTTCTTCTGCAAACACTCCAGCCTAGAATGAGCGAACTAGCAGAGGATTTTATCAACGAATTTTATGACTATATATGGGGATTTGGCTCAACTGCAAAGTTTCTCAAAAACCAACAAATTATCGACTATCATCGCAGTAAGATAAAAGCATGGTTTGTCAATCTTTTTTGCGGTAAATATGACCTGCCTTACTTTACATATCTCTACAAAATAGGTGAGATACATGTGCGCATCGGACTTCCGACGCATTATGTAAACTCCGCTTTTACTTTTGTAAGAACATTTATCATTAAAAATATCCAAGAAAATGAGCTGGATGAGGTAAAACGAGCTCAACTAATAGTTGCTTCTGAAAAAATCATAGATATGAATCTTGACACGCTGACAAGTTCCTACAGAGAAGAGGAGCTTAGCAAGTTTCTCTCTTTGTCAAGGTTTGAAAAAACCATCCTCAGCGGTCTAAAAAAGTTTAACTCCTACATCAACTTTTTTCTGGCAGGGTCATTGGCACTTGTGGCATTTTTTGCCATCGGGCTTTTTGTATATGATATCTATCTGCTCTTTTTCTCAGATATCGGTATAGAGAAGGGAATTTTGACTGTTTTGGGAAGTTTGCTCGTACTTTGGGCAGCGATAGAGCTTATTCATGAAGAGATAAACCATCTCCAAGGCAAAGGCTTTGCGATAGGTGCTTTTATCATGCTTGCCATGGCAGCACTCATCAGAAAAGTGCTGATTTATTCGCTCTCTTCGGAAAAAGGAAACGATTTGCTTGTTATCGGTGCAGTGATTGTTGCTTTGGCATTTGCCTACTGGCTAGTCAATGCAAAAAACAAAACTGCCTAGTACCAATAAAGCGGATAGTGTCTTTTTGTGTTGCTTGAGAGGTTGTTTACAACAAGCGCTATTATAAGCATAATGAACGCCCCAAGCATAATGGGCGTGAATGGATAGAGCCATTCAAGAGAGCGTATCTGCTCGCTTCCTATGACATAAATGAGTGCAGTTGCTCCACCAGGAGGGTGCATGGTCAAGGTAAGGTGCATCACAAAAACAGAGAGAGCGACACTCAAAGCACACAAAAGTGCCAAATCCAAAACCCCGTCAAACATTTTCACCAAAAAAACAGATACTAAAGCAGAGAGAACATGACCGCCTAAAAGGTTTCTAGGCTGTGAAAACGGTACTTCAGGCGCACCATAAACCAAAACGGCGGAAGCCCCAAAAGAGCCAAGGAGAAAGAAGCTGTCATGAGCTGAAAATGAGTTACTGAAGATGGACATGGCATAAATGCCCACAAATGCACCAAAAACAGACCAAAGTATCTTGCTTATGGGCTTTCGTGTAGGTCTGATGCTCTTAGAGCGCATTCTTGCAAAATAGTTTCTAAGACGCATAAATCCCTCTCAAATATAACGATAACGAATAATAGAGAGTTTTTTGCCAAGAGGCATTGATATATATCAAATATGATTGATATTGTCGATTATCTCTTGTGTTATGGTGTCTATATTTTTTGTGGCATCTATAACTACAAGCTCGATATTTAGGAGTTTTGCGGCTGTTATAAGTGCTTCTTGGATTTTCAAAAGGTACTCTTCTCCTCTTAGTTCTATGCCGTCAAGTTTTTTTTGCGAGAGTCTAAAGATGAGTTCCTCTTTTGTAAGAGAGAGTAAAAAAACTTTTTGCGGATAGACTCCGCCTGTTGCAAATCTGTTGAGATGTAAGATGGCTGTTTCGCTGATTTCGCCTTGAATGAGAGCATACGCAACGCCGCTTACAACGCTTCTGTCAGAGATAATCATCTTGTCAATATTTGGCTCAACCACCTCTTTCATGTGTTCCGCACGGTCTGCCAAAAAGAGTAAAAATTCCGCTTTTTTGCTTTTGGTTTTAGCACTAAGCACTATCTCCCGTATCTCTTTTCCAGCCTCAGTTCCTCCTGGTTCTTTTGTGATGATAGCCTCTGGAAAATGGGTACGTAAACGCTCTATTTGCGTGCTTTTGCCTGCTGTGTCAATGCCCTCTATTGCAATGTACATGACTGCATCTCCTTGATGATTTTTTGCACCTCTTTTGGAACGAGATGCTCTGTTTTTGCGTTGAATTTAAGAAGATTTCTTACGATGGAGGAGCTTATAAAAGCGTGTTGCAGTTTTGGCATAAGGTAAACCGTCTCGATGGTGTCGTCCAGTGAGTTATTCAAGTAACCAAGCTGTAACTCATACTCAAAGTCGCTTACGGCACGCAAACCACGAATCAAAACAGTCGCTTTATATGTGTGGGCAAGCTCAACTGTGAGATTATCAAAGCCTACGACTGTTACATTTTGAAGATTTTTGACTGCCTCTTGCGCCATCTCTATGCGCTCCTTTAGTGTAAACATCGGTTTTTTGTCTGAAGAGATTGCCACTGCGACTATGATTTCGTCAAAGAGATTTAAAGCTCGCTCAATGATGTCAAAATGCCCATTGGTAATGGGGTCAAACGTCCCAGGGTAGAGTGCTATTTTTTTCATGATTCCCATCTTTTGTAGAGACTATTTTCGATACCAAGGAGGTCAAACCATTTGCCAATAACAAAGTTTTCCATCTCATCAAGCGTCTGTTGCTCCGAATAGTACGCCATAACAGGGGGAGCGATGATAACCCCAAGTGTTGCGAGTTTGTGCATATTTTCAAGCGCAATCGCCGAAAAAGGCATCTCACGTGGAGCAAGAATGAGCTTTTTATGCTCTTTTATCATTACGCTTGCGCATCTGGTAACTAGGTTGTCCGCTATGCCACATGCTATCTTTGCAAGAGTATTCATACTGCAAGGTGCGATTATCATCGCATCCACCCCAAAAGAGCCAGATGAGATACTTGCTGCGATATTTTCATCATCATGCACTACGACATTAAGCTCTTTGTCCAAAACTACACCCGCATTTTTTGTCATGATGAAGTGTTTCTGCGTCTCTTGCGGAAGGAGTTGTAAGATTTTAAGACCCAAATTTACACCGCTTGCACCGCTTGATGCCACAACTATTTTTTCAATTTTCACTTTATCTCCGCTGCATCAGAGCCTATAACTCTTGCTTTTAAAATTTTTCCACTGCCGTTTTGAACATCAATTATATCATTTACTTTACCGTCTTGAAGAGCTTTTGCACTAAAAGTTATCATTATGCCATCCTCAAAAAAGTTAACACTAATCATAGAATCTCTCTTCACAACATCCAAAATCTCCACATCACGCACGGTTAGAATAGTATCTTTTGGTATGTGTCTTTTGACCTGAAGTGATTTTTGCTCTATGTTTTGAAGCGGTTGTTCTCTGAAATCTTCCAAAGCCACGATTTTTTTAACACAGTTTGTAAGTGTAAGCTGCGTCTCTTTTTTGATGGTATCTCTGCTTTTATAAACTGCAACATCAGCAACAATAGTGTAGTCAAAGAAGAATTTTTTATTTTCCGCTGTTTTGATACTTAAAATGCCCTCATTAGACAAAAAATCACGGCTTTTTATCTCAACGCTGTACGTTTTTGGTAAAGACGCAAGATAGCTGCGAGGCGCAACAAAAACAGATTTTATATTTATATCTTCATAGTTACTTTGATAATACTCTTTGAGTTTTTCCTCTATTAAAGAGGTGTCCACTGAACTTTTTAAGATGAAATTTATGTAATTTTCTTTTGTGGTATAGTTTTTATAACCATGTTTTATAAGTATTGCCAAAAGTTCTTTAGACTTTATTTTTTGTGAATATCTGTTTTGCTT
>JAOTSA010000144.1 GCA_030247515.1 Sulfurimonas sp.
ATGCAATAACCATCATTATTGCCAAAAGAACAAGCATTACATCCACCAATGGAGTAATGTTTAGTTCAGGTTTATCATCCCAATTATATGCCATAGTTACGCTTTTCTTGCTTGAATGGCATCGCTTTGCATCTCAAGAAAACTGATAAGCTCGTATGATTTTCTTTTGAGTATTTGATGATATGTATATGCAAATATTGCAACAAATATACCAGTAGCAGTAGCAATAAGCGCATCTGAAACACCTGCAGCTATCATAGACATTCCACCACTTGTTTTGCCAATATGTGTAAAAGTATCTAAAATCGAAACAACAGTTCCAAACAAACCTATAAAAGGAGTGGTAGAAGCAAAAACAGAAAGAACAGAAAGACCTTTTGTTGACTCTTTTGTTGCTGCTGACAATCCAAGAGAAAGTATCTCTTTGCTTGCTCCGGAAGTTGATTTTAAAAAATTATTTAAGAAAGACTGAGAGCTAACACTAGAAGCACCCATCAACAAACTTTCCAATGATCTTCCTTCTATTTCAAGCCAATTATTAATAGAAAAATACCTGTAGAAGAAAACCCAATTTAATACTATAAAATAAACTGCCAAAAGAGCCAAAACACCCAGAGTAACTGGGTGGCTTTTAATGTAAAAATCAATTATATCATTAAACATTAGTAGTATTTAGAGTAAATTTTGAGCTGCTGACTCTAATCGTGCACTAACAGTTGCTATTGCAGGACTGTTGTCTTTGATAGATTCAATAAGCTCTTTTGCATCGCTAAGTGCTTTTGCAACAGCACTCTCACTATCACCACGAATCGCAACAGCACCTTCAACCAATACAATTACTTTTTTCTCATCAACTTGAGCAACGCCCCAGCTAATAAGAACAGATTCGACTGATTTATCCTCTTTCTCTATATCAATTACCCCTGCTTCAAGCAGTGTAGTCAAAGAAGAGTGCTCAGCAAGAACCCCAAACTCGCCCTCTTCACCTGGAAGAGTTACGCTAAGTGCTTCACCATTATAGATGACGCCATTAGGAGTCAGGATTTCAAGTTTTAACTTATCCATGTCAATCCTTTATGAATTACTTCATTTTTTGAGCTTTTTCAATCGCCTCATCTATACCACCAACCATATAGAAAGAACCTTCTGGCATATGGTCACATTCACCACTAAGGATCATCTTGAATCCTTTAATTGTATCTGCTAAAGAAACATATTTACCTGGTGAACCTGTAAATACTTCGGCAACGAAAAATGGTTGTGATAAGAACTTCTCAATTTTACGAGCACGTTCAACAACATTTTTATCATCTTCACTAAGTTCATCCATACCAAGAATTGCGATAATATCTTGCAAATCTTTATATTTTTGAAGTGTCTGCTGCACACCACGAGCAACACCATAGTGTTCTTCACCTAAAATTTGTGGGTCAAGCAATCTTGAAGATGAATCCAATGGATCAACTGCAGGATAAATACCTTTTTCAGCAATTTTACGGTTAAGAACTGTTGTTGCATCTAAGTGAGCAAAAACAGAAGCAGGAGCAGGGTCTGTTAAGTCATCCGCTGGTACATAAACAGCCTGAACTGAAGTAATTGAACCATTCTTAGTTGATGTAATACGATCTTGAAGAGCACCCATCTCACGAGCTAATGTTGGCTGATAACCAACAGCTGAAGGGATACGACCAAGAAGTGCTGACATCTCAGAACCTGATTGTGCAAAACGGAAGATATTATCAACGAACATAAGCACATCGAGACCTTTTTCATCTCTAAAATACTCAGCCATCGTAAGACCAGTTAATGCAATACGGTTACGTGCACCTGGTGGCTCACTCATTTGACCATAGCACAGCGCAACTTTATCAAGAACGTTCGACTCTTTCATTTCATGATAAAGGTCATTTCCTTCACGAGTTCTCTCACCAACACCTGCGAATACAGAAAGACCATCATGACCCATTGCAACGTTGTGAATAAGTTCCATGATGATAACTGTTTTACCAACACCCGCACCACCAAAAAGACCAACTTTTCCACCTTTTGCATATGGTGCTAGTAAGTCAACAACTTTAATACCAGTCTCAAACATCTCTGTTCTTGTTGACTGATCAACTAGTTTTGGAGGCTGGCGGTGGATAGACCACATTGGAGCATCAGTTACCTGATCGCCATCATCTATTGTCTCGCCGATAACATTAAAGATACGTCCAAGTACTTTCTCGCCAACAGGAACCTTAATTGGTGACCCAGTAGCTACTGCATCCATGCCACGAACCAAACCTTCACTCATATCCATTGCAATCGTTCTTACACGACCATCACCTAAGTGAGCAGCAACTTCGAGTACTAAACGAGTTTGCGAACCCTCTACATTTAAATTAACTTCGATTGCTTCATTGATTATTGGAAGATATCCTTCAAAATCAACATCTACAACCGGACCCATAACCTGACTTATTTTTCCAATCATATTTCTCTCCATCATTTCATAGACTCAACACCGCTTATAATCTCTATAAGCTCTGTAGTAATAGCTGCTTGTCTAGCTTTGTTATATTGAACATTGAGTGATTTTACCATCTCTTTTGCGTTGTTTGTTGCTGTGTCCATAGCCTGCATTCTAGCACTATGTTCAGCTGCAACAGAATCAATAAGCGAATAGTACATTGCATACTGAACATACTTATCTACCAATGAGTCAAGCATTTTTTCTTCGTCTTCAGACTCTACCTCAAGAAGTGATTTCTCAGCTTCTGAACACTCAAACTGCGAAGCATCAACAGGAAGAATTTTATTTACATGCAATTCTTGTGTTATCATGTTTTTATAACCATTATAAACAAGATAAAGAGCATCTGTTTTTCCATCTTTAAAATCTTCTATTGAAGATAAAATAAAGTCATCAGAACGGTCTTTTTCTGGTT
>JAOTSA010000145.1 GCA_030247515.1 Sulfurimonas sp.
CTCCATTGCTTGTGACATTTGTATCTTTTATTTTATCGAATTGGGGCTGTTTTTAAAATATGGTGGGTTTTTAGAGGTGTCCTATACCTTATTTACCGATAAATGGATTTTATCAAAACCCGCACTTGCAAAAGCATCTATAGACAAAATCACAACAAAACAGCTGCAAAATATTGTTAACGAGATACTTGATGCGGGGAAAAGTCCTCGTACGGCAAAGTCAGTAAAAGAAACAATGAGACCATTGTTTAAAAGATATACTTTAAATGGAACACTAAGTATGAATCCTGCTGATTTAATACAGATTCCTAAATTTGATAATCAGATGAGTATTGAACTTACAGAAGAAAAGACTAAAGAGCTTTATGATGTTTTGTACAATTATCCCTTAGAGCCATTTAGAAGTGTTTTTATTTGGCTATCACACGGAAGAAGACTAAATGAGGTTTTAAGTCTTGAATGGAGTGATATTAATATTCATAATCGCACCTATACTATTAGGCTTGAAAATAACAAAGTAAGAAAACCGATGACATATAAGCTAAGCAATAGTCTTTTAAACACCCTAGAAACTTTAGGAGTGCAAAAAAAAGGTTATATATTTCATGGTCTTACCAATAAAAATAAAAAGATGAATAAAGGGACAGTGCGTAATCATTGGGAAAAGATTTTGCATCAATTAGAAATCCATATACGAATTCATGATTTAAGACATATTATTGGTGGGACACTTGTCTCCAATGGGAAAACTTTAGAACAGGTTGCTTCTGTGTTAGGGCATACTTCTATTAGTGTTACTAAAAGATATTCTAAAGTGCGACAAGAAGTTGCTGCTGAGTCGTTGGATGATTTTTTCAAAAAGGTTAGATAAATTGATGGGTAGGGTAAAAGATAAATATGCTAGGTTTTAACCCAAACAAAGATAACCCCTAAGTGTAGCATTTAATTTTTCTTGCAGATAGGTTGGAGAGACTATTTTTATATAAGGTATCCAGTATTTGACAAGTCTAAGGATTTCGTCATTGTAAGATACATTTGTAGCAATCGTAAAGTATTGCTCATTTTGTTCAAGTATCTTTTTGTTTGGTAAGATTTCTTTTCTTAAAAAGTACTCTTTGGCTTCATTGTTGATTTGGAGTGTGACTTCTATATTTTCGTTTGAAAACCAGTTTGTGCTATTTTGGGCAATCTGTTCTAAAAACTCTTTTTTTGGAGTAAAACACTCCGTGTTGTCTTTGTAGGTAAACTCTTTTATTTTTGAAAAGGTAAAATTTTTGAGTTTACCTTTTTCATCGGCTAAAAGATACCAAACACCGCTATTGTTGATAAGTTTATATGGATAAACCTCTCTTTGCTTATCGGCATAACTAAAAGTTACGGGGCGTTGTGTCACTATAGCCGCACTTAACTGTTCAAACCAATCTTTTTGGCTAGGGCTGACATCTTCAAAACCTTGATTTTTAACTAGGTATGCTTTGCTCAATTTCACATTTAAAATATCCGTAATAAACTCATTGGTAAGTGTCGGATAGAGCGATTTTACACCGCTTAGAGTTGCAAAATTTTTGATATCTTCAAAACTGAGTTTACCCAGTACATAGCTTTGCATACTGTAGTAATCCCCATTTTTTTCGATAGGGATGTAACAGAGCCTCTCGTTGATATCTCTTTGAATGGTTCTGCTGCTAACATTAAACTCTTCTGCCAACTCAACAGCACTAAAACGCTCACCACTGTTAAGTTTTGTAAGGATAAAGGCTAAGCGATGGGCTAGAGTATCGTGGGATTTTTTCATGCTTTTAATTTTGGATATCGCTTATTATCTTGATAGTTGTTTGAAGTAGTTTATCGATATCATTCTTGCATATGTTAAAAATCACTTCAGCATCCAAATCAAAATAGTGATGCGAAAGCATATCTCTAACTCCTTTAACTTGTTTCCACGGTATGGTCGGATAGTTTTGTAAAAGTTTGTTTTCTGAGAGTTTATCTATATTTTTAAATCCCTCGCCGATAGCCACTAGTCTCATAGAGATACTGTCAAGCTTCTCAAGTCCACTATCATCTTTTAAAAAGTCATCGCTTGAAGAAATATACTTTGATCTTTTTTGGATAAGTTCTAAAGAGTGTTGTATATCTTCCAAAGTGGAAAGTATCATAAGTTTTTGTTCGTTAGACATAAATCAAATCTTTTTGAATCATTTGTAAGAAAAAAGGCTTTATGTTTTTATGCTCTCTGATAATATCTACTTTTTTATGCAAATCATTTTCTATCTGCTCTTTTATGGCAACCATGTCAAACAAGGATGGCTTCATTTTTACAAAAATATCTATGTCGCTACTCTCTTTTGCTTCATCTCTTGCATAGCTTCCAAACAGCCCTATTTTTTCTACATCATACTTGTTTTTAAACTCTAAATAATGCTCTTTTAAATAGTCTAAGACATTTGCTTTGCTAATTTGCTCTGACATTTACACATCCTTTTTTAGGTCTTTTACAAAAAATTATATCACACACTATTTAAAATCAGTATCTCTTCTCTTTTGCTTCAAACCCTTTGGCTCTTATCTTTACAATCTCTATCATCATGCTCTCGCATGCAACGCCGATAATCTTCTCTCTTAGAATCTTTACATCCTCAAATCTTGGAGGGCTGCCGTGAACGGTTTCGTTACGGATATCTTGTACTGTGTTTATGTAGTCAGGTATGTTTTTGGATATGTAAAACTTTAAATCTCTATCGCAGTGAACTCTTAGGTTCTCATCAATAAGGTTATTTTTTAGTATAAATTTGTAAGTTCCTAGATTTGGTTTGTTGGTAAATATATCGGCTAAACGATACTCACGGCTCTGTACTATGTAGAGTATATC
>JAOTSA010000146.1 GCA_030247515.1 Sulfurimonas sp.
CTAATGGACTTAATGACTTGCCCATATCTTAATACTTCTGACAAAAATAGATTTCTATCTTTAAATGGCATAACAGATGCAACTATTCAGGCTAATATAATTAGTTTTTCATTAAAACAAAAATATTGGTTTATTAAATGGCAAGATTTTAATTTGGCTGAAGAGATAGAAATGAAAAAAAGTCAGGAGGTTTATAGTTGATGTATGATACAATTCCCCCTGAAACCATTCCGAACAAAATAACTTCACACACAAATGTTTTAGTAAATGCTTTGAGTAAAAAGGTGTTTACTTATAATGTAGTGAGTTCGGGCTACATTTTTCAATTCACTTCTTCTGATTTTCATCAAAGATACAATTTTGTTTCAAATAAAATTTTTGTCAACTCTAAACGATTAATCCAACCACACTCACAAACGCCATCACAAAAAAGGAACTTGATTAATGAATGAAAACAATATAATCATCTACAATACTGCAGATGGTAAAGCATCTGTATCACTTCTTGCCAAAGATGGTACGGCGTGGTTAAATCAAAATCAGTTAGCCGAACTTTTTGCTACAACAAAACAAAATATCAGTTTACATATTCAAAACATCTTTGAAGAAAATGAATTAGAGCAAAATTCAGTTGTCAAGGAATACTTGACAACTGCCGCAGATGGGAAAAATTACTCCGTTGTTCATTATTCGTTAGAGATGATTTTAGCCATTGGGTTTAGAGTGCGAAGCAAAAGAGGGACACAGTTCCGCCAATGGGCAAACAAAAACCTAAGCGAGTACATGATAAAAGGTTTTGTGATGGATGATGAAAGACTTAAAAATCCTGACGGTAAGCCTGATTATTTTGATGAGCTTCTTGAACGCATACGAGACATACGAGCGTCAGAAAAACGATTTTATCAAAAGGTACGAGATCTTTTTGCCCTTAGTAGTGACTATGATGCAAGTGATAAAGAAACTAATCTTTTTTATGCAGATACTCAAAACAAACTTTTATTTGCTATCACAGGACAAACTGCCGCTGAGATTATCACAAGTCGTGCAGATGCGCTAGAACCCAATATGGCACTAACAAGCTTTAAAGGTGCAAGGGTACGAAAACAAGATATATATACATCTAAAAATTATCTAAGTGAAGATGAGCTTGATAGTCTTAACCGCCTTGTTGTCATATTTTTAGAAACTGCAGAATTTAGAGCAAAAAATCGTCAAGATATTACAATGGGTTTTTGGAGAGAAAATATCGATCGTATTATTGAGTTTAATGATAAAAAGCTGCTCAAAGGGCATGGAAGTGTTAGTAAAGAGCAAATGGAAAAAATGGTTGAAAAAGTTTATGCTACTTTTGATGAAAAGCGAAAAAAACAAGAAGCTATCGAAGCTGATCATCAAGATATGGAAGAACTAAAGCAAATTGAAGAGAAGGTTAAAAAAAGATTATGAGCGAAAAAGAACTAAGACAACTAGGTGCGACACTTTGGGAAATAGCAAATGATTTAAGAGGAGCGATGAATGCCGATGATTTTAGAGATTATATGCTCTCCTTTATCTTTTTGCGATATCTATCAGATAACTATGAAAATGCAGTGAAAAAAGAGCTAGGGAGTGACTATCCTGATAATTTAGGTTTTTGGTACGATGCAAACCGTGAAGATGTGGCAGAGTTTGAAAAGCAGATGAGAAGAAAAGTGCATTATGTTATCAAGCCAGAATTTTTATGGAGTGCCATAGCTGAAATGGCTCGTACACAAAATGGTGAACTTTTACACACCTTGCAAAAAGGGTTTAAATATATCGAAAATGAATCTTTTGAGAGTAGTTTTTTGGGACTATTTTCTGAAATCAATCTTGACTCTGAAAAATTAGGAAAAAACTACACCGCCAGAAATGAGATGCTTTGTAAAATCATCCAAAAAATAGCAGAAGGCATAGCTAAGTTTTCAACCAACACAGACATACTCGGCGATGCTTATGAGTATTTGATTGGTCAATTTGCAGCAGGAAGCGGTAAAAGTGCAGGAGAGTTTAATACCCCTCAACAAATATCAGATATATTGTCCCAAATAGTAACCCTTGATAGTCAAGATCCAAGCAGCGGTAAAAAGAAAAAGCTTGACAAAGTTTTTGACTTTGCTTGTGGTTCTGGTTCATTACTTCTCAATGTAAGAAAACAACTAGGCAGTCACGGTATCGGTAAGATTTATGGGCAAGAGAAAAATATTACTACCTACAACTTAGCCAGAATGAATATGTTGCTTCACGGTATGAAAGATAGTGAAGTAGAGATTCATCATGGCGATTCGCTCACCAATGATTGGGAAATGCTTAGAGAAACAAATCCGGCAAAACAGATGAAATTTGATGCTATAGTGGCAAATCCACCTTTTAGTCTTAGATGGGAACCAAATGAAGCAATGGGAGAAGATTTTAGATTTAAAAACTATGGTTTAGCTCCAAAATCAGCGGCTGATTTTGCTTTTTTGCTTCATGGTTTTCATTTTTTAGGTAGCGAGGGAACAATGGCCATCATCTTGCCTCATGGTGTACTCTTTCGTGGTGGAGCAGAAGAACGAATCAGAACAAAACTTTTAAAAGATGGCAATATCGATACAGTTATAGGACTGCCATCAAATCTGTTTTTTTCAACAGGTATTCCTGTGTGTATTTTGGTGCTCAAAAAATGTAAAAAAAGTGATGATGTACTTTTTATCAATGCAAGTGAACATTTTGAAAAGGGGAAGCGACAAAATAAGCTACTCCCTGAAAATATCCAAAAAATAGTTGAAACTTATCAATTTAGAAAAGAAGAGGATAGATATAGC
>JAOTSA010000147.1 GCA_030247515.1 Sulfurimonas sp.
CTATTATAGTAGCAGGTATAATTGCTGAAACTATAATAAATGGAACTTTAAATGAACAACCCGTTTTATTTTGGTAATGAAGTTTATAGTGATGATTTTTGTAATAGAGTTGATGAGCTGAGTGAGTTGAGACGGGATGCTCTTAGCGGGCTAAATGTTCTTTTATACGCTCCGAGAAGATTCGGTAAGACTTCACTGCTAAAAAAACTTCAAAATGATCTGCAACACGATGAAAATGTCAAAGTGATTTTTTTTGATTGGTTTAGTGTTACAACCGTTGAAGAGTTTATCGAGAAGTATTTTCATGCTATCGCCTCTGCCTTTGAGAGCAAAAGTGACAAAGTGGTAAAGCTTTTTAAAGAGCTGCTTCAAATAAGACCAAATATAACTATGAAAATATCCCAAACGAATGATATAAGCTATGGGCTCTCTTTTACAAAAAAAGAGCTAGAAGCAACATTTGAAGATGTAGTCAATCTGCCGTATCAATATGCTAAAAAAATGGATAAAAAAGTTGTTGTTATCTTTGATGAGTTTCAAGAGGTTGAGCAGTTCGATATAGAAAAAAAACTAAGAACTATCATACAAACACACTCAAGAGATGTCTCCTACATCTTTAGCGGCAGTAAAAAGTCGATTTTAAATAGTATGTTTAACGACAAGAATAGAGCTTTTTACAAATCTGTAAAACATAATATTATTAAAGAGATTAAACTTGATGATTGGGTAGTTTTTGCAAACGAGAAATTTGCCAAAACAGACAAATCAATAACGGGTGAACAAATAGAGCGTATTTTTCACATTACGGATGGATTTCCTTACTATATGCAGCAGCTTTTATATTTGGTATGGGACATCACACAAAAAAGCGTTCAAGATGAGGAGATTACAAAAGCGCTAGGGTTAATGTACGAAAGAGAGTATGATTTGTATGCTTATATATATAGTTCTCTTACGCCAAATCAAAAAATGGCACTAAAGTATATAGTGGAGTTTGATGGAAAAAATCTTTACTCAAATGATAATCTTGCGCAAACAACACTAAGCGCTTCAACACTTAAGAGCACTTTGGAATCTTTAATGAAAAAAGATATTTGCGATAGGTTGGGCGATAAATACTATCTTGTAGATCCATTTATGAGATATTGGTTAAAAGAGAAATAACGGAGAAAAAATGATAGACCCTAAGATAGAAGAGAGTTGGAAAGCGGTGCTTTTTGATGAGTTCCAAAAACCCTATTTTGAAGAGTTGAAGAGCTTTTTGGTTGAGGAGAAGCAAAGGCATACTATCTACCCGCATGGTTCAAATATCTTTGCTGCATTTAACAACACTTCGTTTGAGAATGTAAAAGTCGTGATTTTAGGACAAGACCCGTATCATGGGGCAGGGCAGGCGCATGGGCTGGCATTTTCGGTAAATGAGGGAGTGCAGTTTCCTCCTTCACTGCAAAATATTTTTAAAGAGCTTCGTGATGATATGGGTTGTGATATGCCAAAGAGTGGTAATCTTACAAGTTGGACAAAAGAGGGAGTGTTTTTGCTAAATACCGTTTTAACGGTAAGAGCGAGCGAGGCAAATTCGCATAAAAGCAGGGGTTGGGAGATATTTACGGATGCGGTTATCAGACTTTTGAGTGAGAAAAAAGAGAATCTGGTTTTCATCTTATGGGGAAGCCCAGCTGGTGCAAAATCTTCACTTATCGATGCAAAAAAACATCTTATACTAAAAGCACCGCATCCGTCACCTCTCTCATCATACAGAGGGTTTTTCGGCTCAAAACCTTTTTCAAAAACAAATGCGTTTTTAAAAGAGAGAGGGTTAAAATCAATCAAGTGGTGTCTTTAAAAAATGTATAAAATAAAGGAAATATAACATTGAGAATAGCATTTATAGGCGATATAGTAGGAAGCCACGGAAGGGATATGCTTAAGGCGTATCTCAAAAAAATCAGGCAAGAACATAGCATAGATTTTGTTGTGGTGAATTATGAGAACGCTTCACACGGGTTTGGACTTACCGTAAAAAACGCAAATGAGATAGTTGGTTACGGTGTGGACTGTATGAGCGGTGGAAACCATACTTGGGATAAAAAAGATGTTGAAGCGCTTTTTGATACACATGAGATTTTGCGACCGCACAACTATCCAGATAGCGTAAAAGGGACTGGTTGCAAAGTGTATGATGTGGCGGGAGAGAAGCTTGGGGTTTTAAACCTTATGGGACACTACTCAATGCCTTATGTTGATAACGCTTTTAGAGCGGCAAAGAGTACAGTTGAGGCTCTGCACGCTGATGGTGTAAAAAATATTTTTATAGATTTTCACGCTGAAGCAACAAGCGAAAAACGGGCTTTGTTTATGCTGCTTCAAGGAAGCGTGAGTGGTATCATCGGAACGCATACACATGTAAGTACGGATGATTTTCAGATAGTCGAGGGGACTGCATACCTAACGGACATCGGGCTTACTGGGTGTCGAGACAACATCATAGGAATGGACAATGCCACGCCGATAAAGCAGTTTTTAACAGGGATTAAAGGGCATTTTGATATACCTAAAAAGTGTAAAAAAATTCTTCAAATTGCTATTATGGATTTTGTTGAGGGAAAGTGTGAGAGTGCATTTAAGCTAAAAGTGTTTGATGATGGAGTAGTTATAAAAACGGATGCGTGGGTAGAGCGTTAAGCGGCTCTGACATGATAGTATCTGTCGTTTGCGATATATGTTTCAACCATTGTTTGACGTAAGGTCTTTACTTTTGCATCTGTGACATCCGGCGGCATTGTTGTGTCGATTTTTGGTGTTAGACTCAAAGTC
>JAOTSA010000010.1 GCA_030247515.1 Sulfurimonas sp.
TTTGCAAAAAAGTTTGTAACTACTAAATTTCCCAAAAAGTTTACTTTTTGTAGCTTTAGGGGATTGCGAAGGACTTTAGTCCTTGCCACTTTATGGGCTTTGCTCATAAAGTGCGTAACATCAGATAAAAATTTAAACAAGGAAATAGATAGTGACTAAAGAGATTGTAAATGCAGCACTATCAAAAGTTCTTTATCCTGGGTTTACTAAGGATATCGTTACTTTTGGTTTTGTAAACAGTATAGAGATTAACGGAGATGATGTAAGTTTTAATGTTGAGATTACATCAAGCGCACCAGAAGTGGCACAACAAATCACAGATGATGCAACAAAAGAGCTTAAAGCAGTGGGTGCTAACAATGTAAATGTGAACATTAAAGCTCCAAAAATGCCAGAAGCTCCAAAGCCAAAGAGCAAAAACATCGCACCACAGATTAAGAACTTTTTGATGGTAAGCTCTGGAAAAGGTGGCGTTGGCAAATCAACAACATCAGTCAACATCGCTATTGCACTTGCACAGCAAGGCAAAAAAGTGGGACTTTTGGATGCGGACATCTATGGACCAAACATTCCTAGAATGTTAGGTGTGGCTGATGTAAAACCAGAAGTTGTTGGCAATAAAGTTCTTCCTATCAAAGCGTATGGTTTAGAGATGATGTCGATGGGCTCACTTATGGAAGAGGGGCAGTCGCTTATCTGGCGTGGTGCTATGATTATGAAAGCAATCGAGCAGTTTTTAAGAGATATCTCGTGGAGCGAGTTGGATGTTTTGGTTATCGATATGCCTCCAGGAACTGGCGATGCACAACTAACATTAGCTCAAAGTGTACCAGTAACTGCAGGTTTGACGGTTACAACACCTCAAGCAGTTTCTCTTGACGATTCTCGTCGTTCACTTGATATGTTTAAAAAATTAAATATTCCAATAGCGGGTGTTATTGAAAATATGAGCGGTTTCATCGCACCTGACACAGGTGTAGAGTATGATATCTTTGGAAAAGGAACTTCAGAGCCTATGGCTAAAGAGTTCGGCACTAAGGTAATTGCAGAGATTCCAATCGAGCAAAGCATCAGAACTGGCGGAGATGAGGGTAAACCTATCACTTTCGTAGCACCGACAAGTCAAAGTGCAAAACGCTACATGGCAGCAGCTGAGTCTATCTGGGCTACTATCGAAGCGGTAAACGCACAAGGCGGAGCAAGCAATGAGGGCGTGCAACCAACCACACCTCCAGGCGTAAGTGCTTGTAGCACAAAACACTAACAATCCACAAAGCGACGCATTTCTGCGTTGCTTTTTAAAACTTATCTCCTTGCTGGAACATCTCTGCTTTAAATTCTACTATTTTGTTTCTTCCCGTATTTTTAGCTTCATAAAGTGCAGTGTCTGCATGCTTGATACATTTCCAGATAGTATCGCCATCTGTTGGAAACTTTGCTATACCTATACTAATGGTCTTTCTGAGACTCTCAGACGTTCCAACATCAAAAGAGAGAGCCGCAAATGATGTGTGTATTTTATTTGCTACTTGCATCACGCCATCATCCGTTGCATTGCTTAAAAGGATAACAAACTCTTCTCCTCCATAGCGGATGGCAAGGTCTGATTCACGGATAGAACTTTTTAAAATTTTTGACAATGCGACGATAACTTTATCGCCAACATCATGACCGTATGTATCGTTAACCATCTTAAAGAAGTCAACATCAAGCATTAAAACGGCGTAAGTGTCTTTGTTTCTTGTTGCTTGACTCATGATTTTGTCGATTACTTCTTCTAAAAATCTTCTATTGTAAAGACCTGTCATTCCATCACGAAGTGAGGTGTCTCTTAGTTTTTCCATAAGAATTTGGCTCTCAATTACAGGTTTTGCCGCCTCTAAATAGTGTTTGATGCTTGGAATATTTTTTTTCATAAGCTCCACTTCACTTCTCTCTGGTGATGTCATAGATATCACTAAAGTAATATCATGATTTATAGGAAAGGGGACACAAACATAGTTTATATCATGTGCCGAGCAGGCTTGGCAGAGATTTGGAAACTCTGTAGAGATGGTAACAGTGTTGGTTCTGTAAGCTCTGCATTGGATGGCATTTTTGTTTGTTTTTTCAAAACAGATGCTCTTATCTTCTGTAGAGTAAATCAACTTTCTTTCGCTGCTGACATTGTTGACTTCATAAAAAGCGAAATGCCCGACATGATATTTGAGTTTTAAAATATCTATAATCCTCGTGTAAACCTCGCTCTTTGAAGCGTCAAGCTCTATGGTTTTTTTGAATTTGTAGATATCTGAGAGTTCGCTGATAATGGTTTTTGCTTCATGAAGCGGGTCTTTTGAGGAGACACACCCTTGAGGGATAAATGTAGCAAGATTGTACTTGATATCGCCAAAAGTCTCCTGCATTTTGCGAAAAAGAGAGTTCATCTGTTCGACAACATTTTTCGCATCACCTCCTACTTTAGAGATAAATTCATGTGTAAAATCTCCACTGTAAGCCTTTTTGATACCGCTTTGAAGATTTGAGAAGAGGTTCATGTATGGTGTTACATAGTAGTTGATAAGTAAAAGTGCAATAATGATAAACAGAAGATTTATACCAAGTATCTTAGCAATAGTCATAATTCCGCTATTTCTCATATCGCCTATGTCAAACTCCATGCTGATAACACCAAGAACATCACCTTTTTGAACGTCGTGACAGTTGGTACAACTTGAAATAGTGTTGTCAGATGTAGCCTTATAGGGGATACTAACTCTTAGTTTTGTACTTTTTGCAGTTTCTGTGATTTTTTCTATGTTGTTGCCAGTTTTTAACACCTCTTCATCAATGGCATCACGTAAACTCTCTTTTTCAAAACCCTTTCCATACTGTTTTATAACATGTGTGCCTCTTACAAGCCTTAGGTATTCGACATCATTGCTGTTGGAGATTTGGTTTAAAAAATAGGCTCTTTTATCCATTATGCCATTGACCATATGTGCGGTAATGCCATCTTTGACGACATTTGCAGTCATCTGGGCTTTTTCGGTTGCGCTTTTGATGCTGTAATCCCGAAAGTTGAGAGAGACGTTGATGATGGTTGCAGCGGTAAGCCCAAGAAGCATAGACGTAACGATAAGAAGAAGTCGTGATTTTGTTGTCATGTTAGGTTCTCTTGTCGTTGGCTTTTAAAGCCAACTTTAAATTTTATTTTGAAGATAGTATCTAAGAAAATATAAATTTAGTTTGAAATGCCACTAAAATCACTCAACTGTAACGCTTTTTGCTAAGTTTCTAGGCATATCGACATCATTACCTAATCTTATAGATATCTCTAGTGAAAGAAGCTGAACAACTACCATCATTTCAAAAAATTCTAGCATATAGTGTTCGCATGCAGAAATCTCTACAAAATCATCTGCTTTGTCAAAGGGAATCTGGCTGATAGCGCAGATGGTGGAGTCTCTTGCGCTTAGCTCTTCAACGTTGCTTTTTGCTTTTTCATAGAGCAGATGTTTTGGGAGCAGGGCGATAGTGAAGAGTGTAGGGTCGGCAAGTGCGATAGGACCATGCTTCATCTCTCCAGCAGGATAACCCTCTGCATGAAGGTAGGAAATCTCTTTGAGTTTAAGCGCACCCTCCAGTGCCAACGGGTAGAAGATATCTCTGCCGATAAAGAAGAAACCATGCCCGTGAAGGTATCTTTTAGAAAGCCTTTTTATACGTTCATGCATCTCATCGCTTACCTTTACGTGTGACGGCACTTTGCGAAGCGTATCTATATGAGAAGCTGTCTCCTCTTGGCTTAAAGAGCCTCTGAGCTTTGCAATATATAAAGATAGCATCCAAAAAACGGTAATTTGTGTCGCAAATGCCTTTGTAGAAGCAACCCCTTTTTCTATGCCTGCACGGGTAAGAATGGAAGCGTCAGCGAGGCGAACCATGGAGGAGTTGTCAACATTGCAGATTACCAATGTTTTAAGTCCTGCTGCTTTTGCCATTTTAAGAGTTTCAAGAGTATCGGCAGTTTCCCCGCTTTGTGAGATGACAACAAATAGCGTATCTTTGGTCATAATCGGTTTTCTGTAGCGAAACTCACTTGCAACCTCGATAGAAGTTTTGACCTTTGCATATCGTTCAAAAAGATAAGATGCACTCATGGCAGCGTGGTAAGATGTGCCGCATGCGCATAGTTTTATCTCGTTTATCCCATCAAAAAGAGAGCTGTCTAACTCATCAAAAAGAATCTCATCCTTGCCCGCTCTTCCCATAAGTGTGTCGGAGATAACTCTGCTTTGCTCGTAAATCTCTTTTTCCATAAAAAAGCGGTAACCCTCTTTTTGTGCAAGTAGTTTGTTTTGGGAGAGAGCAACAAACTTTGTCTCTTTCTCTGCTCCGTTTTTATCAAAAAGTGCAATCTTTGTAGGAGTTACATACCCGTAATCGCCGTCTTCCAGATAAGTTACATCACTGCACTGTCCGATAAGCGGTGTGTCCGATGAAGCAAAATATTTTTCATTTACGTCGTTGATGCCTATGAGCAGCGGTGAACCCTGTTTTGCAAAAAAGAGTGTTTCGCTCTCCCCTTTGGTAGCAAGTAAAATAGCATATGCACCATGAATATCTTTGATGGTTTTTGTAAAAGCTTCAAAAGAGTTGTTACTCTCTTTTTGGTTTTTTTCAAATTGGTGGACGATAACCTCGGTATCCGTCTGGCTTAAAAAGGTTACACCGTCCGTCTGAAGTTCTCTTTTAAGCTCTGCATAGTTTTCTATAATTCCATTGTGAACAACACAAGAGTTTTCTCCAAAATGCGGGTGTGCGTTAAGTTCTGTCGGTTTGCCATGCGTTGCCCAACGTGTATGTCCGATGCCAAGAGCAAAACCCTCTGTTTTAAAATCTTTTGTTTTCATTTCAAGGTTTATGAGCTTGCCTACTGCTTTATAGCTTGAAAAGATACCGTTTTGTAAAACTGCTATCCCTGCTGAGTCATAACCGCGATACTCAAGTTCTTTAAGTCCCGAGAGTAAAATCTCTTTTGTATTTTTTGTACCTATGTATCCGACAATTCCACACATATCGTTATTTCCTTAATTTTATACTGATTTTTTTGTAAGCAGTTCATAAATTTTCGCAACATTATTGCATAGTTCGTTTTGTTTTTCTATTAAGAAGCTGTCTCTTACTCTGTGTTTGGTGCTGTGGATTTTTGCCGTGACGATGTTTATGCCCAGCTCCTCAAAACACTCCATGATGTACGCCAAAAGACCCTTTTGATTTTGGGTGTTTACCGTGACTTCCGCAAGTGTAAGTGAGTGTTCACAATCCACGCTAATCTCCTCTTTATGGATAGTAACATCTTTGAGTTTGACATGGCGGTTCATGTCAAATGCGTTGTGGATGATGGTTTGGATATGCTCTGCTTCCTCTGCTTCTACATGTTCTATAAACTCGATTTTGAAGTATTTTACCCCATCAAATAGCGTGAAAATCTCCATTGAAGCGACATCAAGGTGACTTAGCATCGCAAGAAGATAGCCGATGTTTAGCGGAATCTTTCTGTAAATCTCAATGCTAAGTGATGCGTCGGTGTTGATGGAGAAGTTGTAGTTTTGTGTCTCTTTTGCGATTTTTTCTTTTCTGATGTTGTCAAGCGGCGTGTGCTTGAAAAAGAAGAGGTTTGACTCTACCCGCAAAAGTTTGCTTTGCAACAGTTTTGGAAGTTCGGTAAATTCAGAGAGTTTCTGCAACTTTTTCTCTATGTTGATTCGTTTGGTAGCCTCGTTGATTCTTCCAAAATCCTCGGCGGCTTCAAGCGCACTGACGTAGAGTTCATGAAGAAGATTTGAGTTAAAAGAGTTAAAAACTCCATCGCCGACGCCGTTGATATCGGCATAAGTGAGGATGTAGAGGAGTTTTAGGTTGGTTACATCTTCTATGGTGGACATAAACTTGTAGAGCGTTTTTTCGTTGTGGATGTTCTCTTTAAAGGCGATATTACTCATGCTAACATGCTGTTTGATAAGCGTGACACATCTTTGAATCTGCTCTTCCGTGAACTTCATCTTTTTGACAAAAGGGACTATGAGTTTTGCTCCGACTTCGCTGTGGTCCTGAACCCTTCCTTTTCCCGTGTCATGAAAGAACGTGACTATTTTGAGCAGAAGTTTTTCATCCATATCAAGCGCATTATAAAGTTTTTTGATAAAAGGTTCTTTTATGTTTTCTAACGCCTCGATGCACTTGATGGAGTGGATGTCAACAGGGAAGTGGTGGTAGCCGTCAAACTGCGGGAGGTGAAGCACTTTTTTAAATGCACCAAAGAGCTGATGTAGTACGCCTGCGTCATAAAAGAGCTTTAAAGAGCTGTACATATTTTGCTTTTTAAAGAGTTCTTTTAGAAGAGTATATGTTCTTGCCTGAAGCGGATGAGAGATTTTTGTGTAGGTAAATTGGCGCAAAAATCCTGCATCAAAGTGGTGCGGTCTATCTTCAAGCGAAACTAAAACCTCCAGAAGATTGTTAAGCGGTTGAATCTCAAGGTTGTAGGAGGCGTAAACTCTGCCATCGAGTGTATAAACACCTCTGCTTAAGCGATTTTTTTTGAACTTTGCCACATGTGACATGTCAACGATATAGGGACGTACCATCTTTTTGACAAAGATTTGCGTAAAGTTGCTGATGCGCCACTGTGCTTCAAGAACTTTTGTTACCATCTTTTGCGGATTTTTAAATCCAAGCATCTGGCTAACATCGGGGATGAGTTCCAAAAGAAGTCTATCTTCTTGCTTTTTTGTGATGATGTGAAGTGCGCTGCGTACACGAAAAAGAAGCTCTAGGGCTACTCTATACTCTCTGTACTCCTCTTCTGAGAAAAGTTTTCCAGTCAAATCTTTAAGCGAGTTTACCCCGTAAATGGTTTGCGCTACCCAAAAAAGAAGGTTAGAATCACGAAGCCCGCCCGCACTCTCTTTGATGTTTGGCTGCATCACATTTGGATACTTTTTGCGTCGCACTTGCGCCTCTTCTATCTTGGCAAGGATAAACTCTTTTTGGCTAAATAGGCGAATTTTGCCTAGCTCTTTTGTTGTGCTGTGCCATGTGAGGGTAGAACCTGTGACAAACCTCGCCTCCATAAGTGCCGTGCGAATAGTGATGTCGTTTTGACTTGCCGCAAAAAGCTCTTTTGTCTCATGAACTCTGTGTCCAAGCTTTAACCCTGCATCAAGGGCAAGATAGAAGAACTTTTCGATGATAAGTTTGGTGTGAAAGCCTTGCACATCCTCATATGCTATAAGCAAATCGATGTCGCTATGCACACACAACTGC
The DNA here is from genome assembly GCA_030247515.1 of Sulfurimonas sp. Classification (GTDB taxonomy): domain Bacteria; phylum Campylobacterota; class Campylobacteria; order Campylobacterales; family Sulfurimonadaceae; genus Sulfurimonas. The sequence goes on from JAOTSA010000010.1 coordinate 7,312, forward strand.
TCCCGCCCATAACTCCCAAGCGCAACGATGGCAACAGGAACAGAGCTGCGCATAGGCATATAATTTCCAAAAAGGCGTCTTAAGACAGTTTTATACATCAAAGAGATGATAGAATCAAGCCCTTTGGTGTGACGGACTAAAAAATCCTTCCCCTGACTCTTAAAAAAAAGCTCCCCCAAAGACTCTTTATACTCCTTGATATAAGCCTTAAAAAGTTTAGAGAGCTCAAAATCACTGCCGTTTTTTTCAATAATATCTTCTATCTGCAGAGTTAAATCCAAAACACACTTCCTAATTTTTTTACTATTATATGCTAATTCGATATAATCCTTAGATTAAAAATTAACCACTTTGGAGAGGCAAAGATGATAGTAACAAAGAAAGTAACGTTTATAGCAAAAAAAGATGGTGTCGATAAAATGAAAGAGCTTCTAAGTGCGATGGTAGCACCCTCAAAAGCTGAAGATGGATGTCTGTTTTACGAGATTTTCCAGTGCAAAGAGAGACCTGAAAAGTTTTTTGCGGTTGAGACATGGAGAGATGAAACGGCACTTGACGGACATAAGGCATCTGAGCATTATAAAATATATAAGTCGAGTTATGAGCAGTACTGTGAAGACAAATACAGCGATGAACTGGAAGTTTTGGGGTAAACTAAATTGTGATTTTCTTTTCCTCGTTTTCACGGTCTCCGTGGGAATGCATATAAAGTTAAAGCGACAAAAATGTACACACTCCCATGCAGGAGCATGGGAGCGAGAAAAATACACAACAAAAATGCCCTAGATGCAATGAGGGTGTGTTAGTGCTAAGAGAAGCTAAATCAAAACAAGCCAAAGAGAAATATGAAAAAAATAGTTTTTGGGGATGTAGCAGGTACCCTGCGTGTAGATATACGCAATGATTTTTTTAATCAATTCAAGGAGATACTAAATGGGTAAAATAATCAATGAAAACGAATACAAAAACTTTATACTTCAAGTAGCTACGAAAATAAAACAGACTCAAATCAAACTTGCAGTGAGTGTAAATAGTGGGTTGTTGCATTTTTATTTTGAGCTTGGGCAAATGATTTCACTCAAACAGCAGCAGGCAAAATGGGGAAGTAAGTTTATTGAAAATATGGCAAAAGACCTTAAAAAAGAGTTTCCAGACCTTCAAGGTTTTTCACGAACAAATCTTTTTTATATCAAAAAATTTTATGAATTTTACGCTTGCGCATTAGTCCAACTCCCCGTTGGACTAATGCAAAGCGAGGAAAACAGAATAGTCCAACTCCCCGTTGGACTATTAGACGAGATATTGTTTACGATACCTTGGAGACATCATATAGAGATTTTAAATAAAGCAAACACGATAGACGAAGCCGTATATTACATCAAACAAACTATCACAAATAATTGGAACAAAGATACCTTAGCACTAAATCTCAAAACGAACCTTTATGCAAGAGATGCAAAAGGAGTAAATAATTTTCAAAATACTCTTCCCCAACCACTTTCAGATTTGGCGACACAGACGATAAAAGACCCGTATGTATTTGATTTTTTGACATTTGAAAAACCTTTTGTTGAGAGAGATATAGAAAATAAACTTATTGATAATATCACAAAATTTTTGCTAGAACTTGGTCGTGGCTTTGCTTATGTAGGAAAACAGTATCACTTAGAAATAGCTGGGGTTGATAGATATATTGACCTTCTTTTTTACCATATTGAACTGAAATGTTATGTGGTTATTGAACTTAAAAATAAAAAGTTTATCCCAGAATATGCTGGAAAACTTAATTTTTACATATCAGCAATCGATACAATTTTAAAAAAAGAAAATGACAATCCAACCATCGGGATACTTCTGTGTCGTGATAAAAACAACATTGAAGTTGAATTTTCATTGCGAGATATAAATAAACCAATGGGTGTGAGTGAGTTTGAATTAACAGAGATATTGCCTGAAAAATTTAAAAGTTTATTGCCGTCTATTGAAGATTTTGAAGCAGAATTAAGTGAATTATTGGTAAGTGATAAGGAGGAAATATGAACTACTTAATGGCAATAGACGCAGGAACAGGGAGTGTTAGGGCAGTTATATTTGATACCTTGGGCAATCAGATAAGCGTGGCTCAAAAAGAGTGGACACACCTTGAGGAAGAGGGCGTGCCAAACTCTATGAGTTTTGATTTTGAAAAAAATTGGCTTTTGGTGTGCGAGTGTATAAAGGAGTCGTTCAAAGCGGCAAACCTGAGCGGCGAAGATATAGCCGCTCTTAGCGCTACAAGTATGCGTGAGGGAATCGTTCTTTATGACAGAGATGGCAATGAGCTTTGGGCAGTTGCTAATGTGGATGCGAGGGCGGATAAAGAAGTTCGGTTTTTAAAAGAAAATTTTAAGGGCATCGAAGAGGAGTTTTACGCTGAGTCTGGGCAGACTTTTGCGCTTGGGGCGATACCTCGTATCATGTGGTTAAAGAACAATAGAGCAGAACTTTATGAGAGAGTGGCGAAAATCTCTATGATTGGGGATTGGATTTTGGCTCGACTTTGCGGAGTTATTGCAACAGATCCTAGTAACGGCGGGACAACTGGGATATTCTCTTTGAAAAAGCGTGACTGGGCGGGCGAAATGGCTGCAAAAGTCGGGCTTAAGGATGATATTTTTCCTAAAGTGTTGGAAGTCGGAACTCTTATGGGCGGTGTTACGGACAAGGCTTCAAAAGAGAGCGGCTTGTCAACAAACACTAAAGTAGTTATGGGCGGCGGCGATGTTCAACTTGGTTCGGCAGGACTTGGCGTTGTTGAGGTTGGTCAGGTAGCGATTCTTGGCGGCTCTTTTTGGCAGCAGGTCGTAAATATAGACAAAAACACGCCTCCCCCACTTGATATGAACATAAGAGTAAATCCGCATGTGATTCCAAACCTCTCTCAAGCAGAGGGCATCACCTTTTTCAGCGGTCTGGTTATGAGATGGTTTAGGGATGCTTTTTGCGATATGGAGAAGCTTCAAGCAAAAGAGCAGGGCGTGGATGTTTACGCACTTATGGAAGAAAAAGCCGCACAAGTTCCCGCAGGTTCATACGGAATTTTGCCGATTTTTTCGGATAGTATGAAGTACTCCAAATGGTACCACGCAGCTCCTAGTTTTTTAAACCTTAGTATAAACCCAGAAATTTGTAACCGTGCTTCAATGTTTAGAAGTTTGCAAGAAAATGCGGCTATAGTGTCTGCCATAAATCTTGATAAAATAAAAGAGTTTACGGACATAAAAATAGAGACAATAGTTTTTGCAGGCGGTGCAAGCAAAGGCAAACTTTGGTCTCAGATAGTTGCCGATGTGACGGGGTGTAGAGTTAAAATCCCTCGTGTAACAGAAGCAACTGCTTTAGGTGCTGCTATGGCGGCTGGCGTGGGAGTGGGGATATACAGAGATATAGCAAGTGCGGCAAAAGAGTTGGTAGTTTGGGATAAAACTTATGAACCAAATATGGAAAATAAAAAAATTTACGATGAGATAAAAATAAAGTTCCAAAGCGCATATGAAGCACAGTTGAAGTTAGTTGATGATAACATCACGGCTTCAATGTGGAGAGCGCCTGGTCTTTAAAAACCAAAACCAAAATGCGTCCTCTAAACTAGTCTGCACTCTCGCAGGCTGATAATAACTTAAGGAAAAATAATAGATGTATTTATTTACAAGTGAAGTAGTAAGCCCTGGGCATCCAGATAAATGTGCGGATATTATCGCAGACAGTATAGTCGATAAGTTGATTATCGGAGACCCAAAATCAAGAGTTGCATCAGAGGTTTTTGTTGCAGGAAAACATATTGTAATCGGTGGCGAAGTTACATCAAAAACAAGAGTTACAACGGAAGATTATAAAAAAATTGTTCATGATGCGCTTGTAAACATTGGCTATGACGGAAATCCGTACTTTACAAAAGAGGAGTGTCTGCACCCCGAAGATGTAGAACTTCAAGTGCTTTTAAATGCACAATCTCCTGACATAAACCAAGGTGTTGACCAAGAAGACGGCGAAACAGGTGCGGGTGATCAGGGGATAATGTTTGGTTATGCTGACATTGAGACAAAAAACTTTATGCCGAGTGCTATCACATATGCCAGAGTTCTGATGGAAAAAGTTTATAATTTTGCAAAGGAAAATCCATCTAAACTAGGTGTTGATATCAAGACGCAAGTTACTATGGATTATGGCAAAAAAGAGAACTTTGAGAAGTGCCAACCGCAAAAGATTCACACTATTGTTGTATCTGCTCCATGTGTAAACACGATGGACATTGTGAGTGTGCGAAAACTTATCGGTGCGCTTATAGACGATGCAGGGCTTCCAAGTGAGCTTTACAACAAAAACGACTGTATCATCCACATCAATCCGACTGGAAAATATGTATCTCACTCTTCACTGCATGATTCAGGATTGACGGGGAGAAAGCTTATAGTTGACAGTTTTGGCGGTTACGCACCTATTGGTGGCGGAGCGCAGAGTTCTAAAGACTACACAAAAGTGGACAGAAGCGGACTTTATGCGGCACGATACATTGCAAAACATATCGTTGCGGCGGGACTTGCTAAAAAAGCGTTGGTTCAAATCTCTTATGCCATTGGTGTAGCAAGACCGACATCTGTTGCGGTGGACACTTATGGAACGGTTATCAGCGGTTTGGATGATGATAAACTCTCAACATTTGTGCAAGAGAGTTTTCCGCTTACTCCAAACTGGATAACACGCAAATTTAACCTTGACCATCCCTCAAAAGAGACATTTTTGTACGCAGATGTTGCGGCTCGAGGACAGGTGGGGCAGAGTGATTACCCTTGGGAAAAGCTGGATGAGTTAGAGAAATTTGAGGCTCTTAAATCGTTATGAGCCTTAGAGAGAAGATAGAAGCAGGAGAGAGAGTTAGTTTTGATGAGGCTCTCTCGCTTTACGATATGGATTTGTTTGAACTCGGTTCACTTGCATCTGGCATAAGAGAGAAGCTTCATGGCAAAAAAACATACTACAACATCAACCGCCACATCAATCCGACAAATATTTGTGCGGATGTCTGCAAATTTTGCGCTTACTCTGCAACGAGAAAAAATCCAAACCAATACACCATGACGCACGAACAAATCATGGACATCGTAAAAGATGCCTCTGCAAGAGATATAAAAGAGGTGCATATCGTCTCTGCTCACAACCCAAATACGGGGCTTGAGTGGTATTTGGAGATTTTTAAAAAGATAAAAACTGCATATCCGCATCTACATGTAAAAGCTCTTACTGCCGCTGAGATAGACTTTTTGGCAAGACATTACGGCAAAAGTTATGATGAGATACTTGATTTGATGGTAGAGTACGGTGTGGACTCTATGCCTGGTGGCGGAGCTGAAATCTTTGATGAAGAGGTGCGAGACTATATCTGCAAAGGCAAAGTCTCCTCTGATGGCTGGCTTGAAATCCACAAAAAGTGGCATGAACGAGGCAAAAAAAGCAATGTAACTATGCTCTTTGGACATGTAGAGAGCCGTGCAAACCGCATAGACCACATGATGCGCATACGAGAGCTTCAAGATATGACGGGTGGTTTTAACTGCTTTATCCCGCTTGTTTACCAAAAAGAGAACAACTACCTAAATATCAAAGACCCCATAACGGCAAATGAGATTTTAAAAACTATGGCAATAAGCCGCATTGTTTTAGACAATGTGCCAAACCTAAAAGCTTACTGGGTTACTTCAACCGTAGGGCTGGCACTTGTTGCTCAAGAGTTTGGTGCAAACGACTTAGACGGAACGATAGAAAAAGAGTCTATCAACTCTGCAGCAGGTGCAAAGAGTGCAAACGGGGTGAAGCTTGGAGATTTTACTGCTCTTATCAAAAACAGCGGTTTTGTCCCTGTTGAGAGAGACAGTCTTTATAATGAACTAGGGTAGGGAGCATCTTTATGAATGCCATGACACAAGAGACAAAGCAAACACTGCTCTACATAGCCATTGCATTTGCGTTTTCAGTTGCCGTTCGTCTGATTTGGTATTATCAGTTTAGCGGCTATGAACCCTTTATGTTTAACTCCCAGTTTATGATAAACACAAATGACGGTTACTACTTTGCAGAGGGTGCTAGAGATATCTTAAGCGGTGTGAACCAAGAGAACGATTTGTCTCCCATAACTATGGCGGCTTCAAGACTAACCGCACTTTTTGCTTTTATACTCCCATTTTCATTTGAAACTGTTATTTTTTTTATGCCAGTGGTGCTTAGTTCGCTTGTTGTTATCCCCATTATCCTTATAGCAAGAAGCCTTGGGGATTTGGAAATGGGGCTTGTTGCGGCACTTTTGGCAAGCATCGCACATAGTTACTACAACCGCACAATGATAGGCTACTTTGATACCGACATGCTTAATATTGTACTGCCGATGTTCTTGCTTTGGTCGATTATTTTGGCGATAAGAACAAATGAGGACAAATACCTTCTCGTTATGGCATTTGATATCTTGCTTTATCGTTGGTGGTATCCTCAGAGTTACTCTTTGGAGTTTGCATTTTTTGGATTAATCCTCTTTTACACACTTATATGGGAGAGAAAAAATCTCTACAATTACAAGCTTTTAGCCATTATGATGTTTGCGATGGTTGGGCTTGACGAGTATTTGCGATTTCTTATTGTTATGGTTGTTTTTGCACTCTATAAACAGAAGAAGTTTGAAAAATATGTTTATGCACTGCTTGGCATAGCAGTTGTTCTCTTTTTTGCTTCAGGAGGATTTAAACCTATCTGGTATCTTTTGAAAATATATGTTTTTAAAGATGCCGTTATGGCAGGAGATTTGGGTCTAAAACTTCATTTTTATGCAGTCATGCAGACTGTACGAGAAGCAGGACATATCCCTTTTGAAACATTTGCAAGCCGTATAAGCGGGCATGTTGTTACATTTTTAGTTTCAGTGGCTGGGTTTGTTTATCTTACATATAAACACAAAGTGATGCTCTTTGGTTTGCCACTTATCGGGCTTGGTTTTTTGGCTTATGCTGGAGGGCTTCGATTTACCATCTATGCAGTCCCTGTTTTAGCTTTTGGAGCAGCATTTCTTATCACACAGACCGCTCAATTTATGCCGACGCCAAGGCTGAAATTTCTCGCACCTCTGCTTCTTACGATTCTGGCTTTGGTTCCAAATATCATACATATCCAAAACTACAAAGTTCCGACTGTTTTTCAAGCCGATGAGGTAAAGGTTTTAGAGAAGCTTAAAGCAGAAGCAAAGAGAGAGGATTATGTCGTTGCGTGGTGGGATTATGGTTATCCGATTCGTTACTACAGTGATGTTAAGACGTTGGTTGATGGTGGTAAGCATGATGGAGATGTCAATTTTCCTGTTAGTTTTATGCTGACAAATCCACCTGAAGTTGCCGCAAAAATGGCGAGACTTGATGTGGAATATACCGAAATGCGCTATAAGCGTACGAAAGAGGATAAAAATCTCACACTTCTTTCAAATATAGAGGAGATGACAAAGGCGTATGGTTTTAGTGACACAAATGACTTTTTGTACTCACTCCAAACAGAGACAACGCTTCCTGAAAAAACAAGAGATGTCTATTTCTATCTTCCTGTTAGAATGAGCGATATTTACCCAACAGTGGAGATGTTTTCTAACATTGACCTCATGAGCGGCGAGATGAAAAAACGCTCTTTTTTCTATACAACAAAATCTTTTAAACAAGATGGCAACAAAATCAATCTTGATCAAGGAATTGTCTTTGATTTGCAAAGTACAACTGTCATGATAGGGACTCAAAAAGCATCTGTAAAAAGGTTCGTTCAAACAGCTTATGATAAAAACATGAAGCTTACAAAAAACATACAAATGGCAAATCCTGAAGGGGAGATGAGTGTGGTATATATGTCAAATTATGGGACTTTTTTGGTTCTTGATGAAAAAACATATAATTCTCTCTATATTCAGTTAGCAGTTTTAGAAGAGTATGATAAAATGTTATTTGAAGAGGTTGTTTTAGCCCCTCAAGCAAAAGTATATAAATTAAAAATTTAAAATAAAGAGGTCAGAGAATGCCAATAGACAAAACAAAGATAAGAAAATGCCTTTTCCCTGCAGCGGGATACGGAACGAGATTTCTTCCTGCAACAAAAGCTATCCCAAAAGAGATGTTGCCGATTTTAACAAAACCACTTTTACAGTACGGTGTAGAAGAGGCTAGAGAAGCAGGAATTAGTACTATGGCAATAGTAACAGGGCGTGGAAAACGTGCTATTGAAGACCACTTTGACCGCTCTTATGAGCTTGAGCATCAGATAGATGGAACTTCTAAAGAGATACTCATGAAAGAGATACGTGACATCGTTAAAAATTGTACTATCAGCTACACGAGACAAGTCGAGATGAAAGGTTTGGGTCATGCTATTTTGACGGGGCAAACGCTTATCGGGGATGAGCCTTTTGCGGTTGTTTTAGCAGATGACTTGTGCGACAACAACGGCGAATCTATCTTAACGCAAATGGTAAAGCTCTTTGAAACATACCAGTGCTCTATCGTGGCGGTTGAAGAAGTGCCTCTTGAAGAGACAAATAAGTACGGTGTGGTAGCGGGTGAATTTATAGCAGATGATGTGATGCGTGTTACTCACATGGTTGAAAAACCAGAGTCTAAAGATGCGCCTTCAAATCTTGCCATCATTGGACGCTATATCCTAACGCCAGATATTTTTGACATTTTGAAAGAGACAAAGCCAGGAAAAGGCGGAGAGATTCAGATAACAGATGCTCTTTTAGAACAAGCTAAGCAAGGTAAAGTAATCGCTTACAAATTTAAGGGCAAGAGATTTGACTGTGGAAGTGTTGAGGGTTTTGTCCAAGCGACAAACTTCTTTTATACTAAAAACAAAGGCTAATCATGCATTATGAACATAACTTTATCCCGACAATTTCAGATGAAGATGTTTTTCATCGCATAGAAGCGCAAAGAGACTCTATCGGTTACTATAACCTTGTACATCAAGATACTTCTGCTTTAAAAGCGTATGCCTCAAAAGTAAAGCAGCAAAATGTTGTTGTTATCGGGATTGGAGGGAGTACGCTTGGTACTTACGCAATCTACAAATTTCTAAAACACTCTAAAAATTTGAGTAAAAAACTCTTTTTTCTTGAGACAACAGACCCGATAGATATCAAATCAAAACTAAAAAATATTGACTTAGAAGATACTCTTTTTATCGTAATATCCAAGTCAGGAACAACGATTGAAACGGTTTCTATTTTCAAATATATCAACTCTTTGGTAAAGTGTGACGAACACAACACTGTTGTTGTCACAGAGAGTGATTCAAAGCTCAATGAGTACGCTGTTGCTAACGGGCTTCTAAACTTTGAGATACCAAAAAATGTTGGCGGAAGATTCTCTGTTTTTAGTGCTGTGGGGCTTCTTCCTTTGGCGATTGTCGGTATAGATATTGATGAGCTTTTAGATGGCACAAAAAAGATTTATAACTCATTTTTTGAGCAAAAAGATGCGTATGAGAGAGTGCTTAAAAAAGCTCGTTTCTTTGTAGAGTGCAAAAATAGTTTTAACATCAATGTTGTTTTTTCCTACTCATCAAGATTAGAGGGTTTTAACAAGTGGTATATTCAGCTTTGGGGCGAGAGTTTAGGTAAAGTAGATCGCAACACTACAAGACAGGGACTTACTCCTATTGGTATCATCGGACCGATTGACCAACACTCTTTTTTACAGCTTATTGTAGAGGGAAGACGTGACAAAACAGTTAGCGTTATCAAAGTAAATGATTTTGCAAGTGATTTAAAAATCCCAAAAATCGCACTTCAAGGGCTTGAAGAGTTAAACTATATAGATGAGATAGAGTTCTCAGCACTTATCAACAAGCAGGCAGACGCTACCATAGAGTCCATACGCAATCTGGGAGATATCCCATGTGACGTTATGACGATAGATGGAGTTAATGAGCAGAGTATCTCGTCTCTTATGTATGAGTACGAACTCTTAACATCTGTATGTGCGGAGTTTATGTACATCAATGCCTATGACCAACCAGGTGTGGAAGCAGGCAAAATCATCCTTAAGCAAAAGCTTAAAGAGGGTAGATAGAAAAATGTGGGGCTGTTCTTAAACTAGAACATGCCCCACAAATTTGCTCATATTGTTTAAAATCTCTCCGCCTTTTCTAAAACCAAGTCCGCATGCTTCATAAGCAAAGAAAACTCCAGCTTGATATTTTGCCCCGTCTTTGTCTTTTGGGAGTTCGGCGTACTCTTGATACACTTTTTTATGATTTCCATAAACTCCATCTTGCTCCTCAATAAGTGTTCCATCACCCCCATAGATAGCAACATTCGCTCCCTCTCTGCCAAAAACAGTTTTTTCAACATGTTTTAGCCCTTTGAGTGGCTCAAATGATGCCTTAAGAAGATAAGGCGAATCAGGAAAAAGGTCCCACAGAATCTTAAGCATCCCTTTTGATTGGAACAGAAGAGTATATGCAGGGTTTAAGATAATTGCGTTTTGGTTTTGCATGATGTTTGTAAGAGTTGTTGCAAGTTCTGGCTCATCTGTCGCTATATCTTCCCATGGATAGAGTTTAAACCAATATTCGTACTGATTGTCATCTCTATCATAGATACCATCTTCATCAAATCGTACACTCTCAAGATACTCAAAACCAGTGTTAAACCCAGCATCAGTTGCCATCTGACGTAAAAGTTTTGTTGTTGCTTCCTCTTCATCATTGCCGCTAATAGACGAGAAGAGTATTTTCCATCCCTCGTATCGCTCGTCAAAAAGCTCTGTATCCTCAAAGAGTGTTATAAGGCGTTTGAAGTTCTCTTTAATAGCCTCATAAACATTGTTAAACTGCTCATTTTCATCCATATTGTTGGCCCTTAAGAGTCCCCATTGAAGCAGAGCTGTCTCGAAAAGTGAGGTTGGCGTGTCAGCGTTGAACTCCAAAAGTTTGATAGGTTTTCCATCAATCCCGCCAGCAAAATCAAATCTGCCATAGATATGCCAGTGAACGTCACTTTCCCAGCTTTTTTTGATAGCATCTATGAGGTTAAAAGGGATGCCAAGCTCAAAAAAGAGGTTGTTTTCTATGACATATCCAGCGGCCTCTGCGTACATGTCATAAATCTCATTAGCCGCTTCATAATAAGCTTCTGCCTCGTCGTGCGTCACTTGAACCAATGAATCGCTTACGTATCTGCTCTTGTCGCTGTCTGTATGCCATGTAAGCCCTAGCTCTTCAAGTTGTTCATTTTTGAGAGTTTTTATATGTTGTAATTGAACCATTATTTAACCACCGTTTGTTGAACTGCTAGATGTTGATGAAGGTGAAGTGGAAGCTGGTGCTGCAGTTGAACCCGAACCGCCAAAGTAGCTTTTTTTTGTAGAGGACGCCGCCGCACTTGATGCTCCTGAAGCAGGGCGGTTATACGCACTTTGATTGACTGTTGAAGCTCTTTGTGAAAAGTTTTTGTTGTTCATAAGGGCATTGCCTATCATATTTCCCAAAAGTGAACCTGCGGCAACTGCCAAAATAGTTCCCGCAAGCCCCATTCCAGCACCACCCTCAGAAGAGCTTAGAGTTTCAGAACTGCCATCTTGTACTTTTTTGTACTCCAGTTCTGCAAGTGCTTTCATCTCTGCTTCACTCATAATACGCTCAGTTTTGTTTCCGTTTGCATCCGTTTCACGAATAATTGCTCTGCTTGGACCCTCTGTTGGCATCTCCTCGACAACAACATACTTTCCATTTGCTTGTTGCTCTATAACTAAAAACTTGTTTTGTTGCTGCTTTTGTTCTTGCTGCTGCTGTTGTTGGCTAGATTCGCATCCGCCAAGAACACTCATCATAACTATGCCAGCACTCCCCAGTGCCACACCGCTTGCAATTGAGTAGATATGCTTCATTGCACTAAATCCTTTTTGTCAAATGTAACTGTTTTTTTGAGATTGTAACTATAAAAAGTAATTTTTTCTCTTCCATTGTAGATAATATCACCCACATAACTATGTCTTTTAATCTTAATGGTTATATTTTTTTTCATAAACATCGCTTCTCCTGCTTTATAACCGACATTCTCAAAGAGTGTGAGTGAGACAAAAAGAGCAACTAGCGGTATGGGAATCAAGGAGATTTTAGAGTTTTTTACATAAACGACAATATATCCCAAAACAACAGAGAGAGTAAAAAAAAGATACCAATTTTGGTTGTCTGCAAAGAGGATGTTGTAGTAAACCCCAACTTCATAATGCTCTGTGTAGTGAAGAAAAATTCCCAAAAATAGAAAAAAATCCAAAACAAACGTGATAAACATTCCCGTTAGGAGTGCCTGAATCGCTTTACTCATCGTAATCTTCTCCATTTTTTAGCATTTATCTTAATAACTTTTGATGCGCTCTTTTCTCTTAGTCTCTCACTTTCCTCGATAATTATATCAGCTTTTGCTTCACAAAATGCTCTCTCAAAATGCTCACCGCTTCTGTTGGCAGAAGTTGAGTAAAACCATGGAGTGTCTCGTAAAAACTGTGAATGCAGAGGTACTTTGGCAATGCGAAAAGAGAAATCGCCAATGATAAAAGTAGTTTTTTTGGAACGACGGATAAGTTTTTTTCTCTTTTTAGGAACTCTTTTACCATCATTGATAAAACTTTTGAAATCTTTATAAACTCTGATAAAGGGCTTTGAAGAGGGACGGGATTTGATGTCGCAAAGTTTTTGTGCATCTTGCGACAAAAAACCGACAGTAGTGTCGGTTTGAGTTAAGATTATCGGCATCTCTATGCTAGAAAATCTTGTAATGCTTTTGAGTTTGACCATGAATCGTTTTTCATCTCATCAAGGGCAAGGATAAGCGCTCTTGCGGCACTTAGCGTTGTAAAATAGGGAATATTGCGTTTTAAAACTTCTTGGCGGATAACTACAGCATCTTTTTTTGAAGTGTTATTGTCGGAAGTGTTAATCGCCATATTTATAATATCATTTTTCATGCTATCTTCGATGTTTGGACGACCCTCTGAAATCTTTAAAACTACCTCACAAGGGATGCCTGCTTCTTCTATAACGGATTGTGTGCCTCTTGTCGCAACAAGTTTAAAACCGTGTCTATGAAGTCCACTTGCTATCTCTGGGGCATGTTTTTTGTCTGTGTCAACAAAAGAGAGGAAACATGTTCCCTCTGTTACGATTCTGTTTCCAGCCGCTATCTGTGCTTTTGCAAAACTGATACCAAAGTTCGAGCTGATACCCATAACTTCGCCAGTTGATTTCATTTCAGGTCCTAGAACCAAATCCGCACCATAGAGTTTATGGAATGGAAAAACCGCTTCTTTAACAGAGATATGACCTTTTAGACGAGGTTTAAGAAGTCCATTTTGCTCTTCAACAATGTTGTATTTGTCATAGTAAGCAAGTGCATCTCTTAGAGTCTCTCCGACCATAACACGAGTTGCAACTTTTGCAAGCGGCATACCCGTTGCTTTGCTGACAAACGGAACAGTTCGGCTTGCTCTTGGATTTACTTCGATTAGGTAAATTTCATCTTGATAAATTGCATACTGAACATTCATAAGCCCGATAACGCCAAGTCCGAGAGCGATTGTTTTTGTCTGCTGCTCAACTTTATCAATCATTTCTTTTGAGAGGTTAACTGGAGGAAGTGAACACGCACTGTCACCAGAGTGGATGCCTGCCTCTTCTATGTGTTGCATAACAGAACCGATGTAAACATCTTTGCCATCACAAATAGCATCAACATCAAGCTCAATCGCCTGATCTAAAAATTTGTCTATCAAAACAGGAGCGTTATTTGAGATAGATACCGCCAAATCAATGTACTGTTTAAGCTCATTTTCACTATAAACTATTCTCATTCCACGCCCGCCAAGAACAAACGATGGGCGAACAAGTACAGGATAGCCGAGTTTTTCTGCGATAACAAACGACTCCTCTTTTGTACGAGCAAGACCGTTTGCAGGCTGCTTCAATCCATGCTTGTTTACAAAGTTGGAGAACTGCTCTCTATCTTCTGCCAAATCGATTACATGAGAGGGTGTACCTGCGATTTTTGTTCCTATTTTTGTAAGAGAATCTGCAAGTTTAAGAGGAGTTTGACCGCCAAAGTGAACGATGACACCATCTGGATTTTCATTTTCTATAACTTCTCTTACATGCTCAAAATCAATAGGCTCAAAGTAGAGAACATCTGAAGTATCATAGTCTGTTGAAACAGTTTCAGGGTTACAGTTGTACATGATAGTCTCGATACCCATCTCTTTTAGGGCAAATGCAGCGTGGACACAACAGTAGTCAAACTCTATACCTTGACCGATACGGTTTGGTCCGCCGCCAAGAATAAGAACTTTTTTCTTGTCACTCACTCTATTTTTGACATTTGGAAGTTTTGTGATGTTTGTTGTAGAGTAAAGATAAGGTGTAAGTGCTTCAAACTCTGCCGCACATGTATCAACTTCGTTATATTCGAGATTTACGCCAAGAGATTTTTTAGCTTTGTAAACATCCTCTTCGCTTACTTCTTTGTTTGAGTTTTTAGTTATCAGTTGAGAGATTCTTTTATCTGAAAAACCGTCAACTTTTACGCTTCTCATAAACTCTTCATCAGTTAAAATCTTATCCGTAATAATGCTCTCTGTTTGGATAATCTCTTCAAGCTGATATAAAAACCATGGGTCAATATTGCAGAGTTCAAACATCTCTGCAATGCTAAGTCCACGGCGGAAACCCTCTGCAACATAGAGAACTCTCTCTGCATTTGGACGGCGAATCTCATGCTTAATAAAGTCAAAATCAGTGTCAATCGGGTCAAATCCGCATAGTCCAGTCTCAAGTGAGCAGAGTGCCTTTTGGATAGACTCTTTGAATGTACGCCCGATAGCCATAACTTCGCCAACGCTCTTCATGCTTGTGCTAAGTGTATTTTGTGCTTCTGGGAATTTTTCAAATGTAAAACGAGGGATTTTTGTCACAACATAGTCGATTACTGGTTCAAATGACGCAGGAGTTCCTGTGATGTCGTTTGTGATTTCATCAAGCGTAAAACCAACAGCCAAAAGAGTTGCAACTTTTGCAATAGGATAACCAGTAGCTTTAGAAGCCAAAGCTGATGAGCGAGAAACACGAGGGTTCATCTCGATAACTATCATACGCCCTGTTTTTGGGTCTATAGAGAACTGAACGTTACTTCCGCCTGTGTCAACGCCTATCTCTCTTAGGATATCAAAAGAGGCATTGCGCATTCTTTGGTACTCTTTGTCTGTAAGCGTTAAAGCGGGAGCTACTGTGATAGAGTCGCCCGTATGAACGCCCATCGGGTCAAAGTTCTCGATAGAACAGACGATGATACAGTTGTCCGCTTTGTCACGGATAACTTCCATCTCATACTCTTTCCAACCAAGAAGTGACTCTTCGATGAGAATCTCAGTAACTGGAGATTCGTCAAGACCACGTTTTGCCAGCTCTTTGAACTCGTCCATGTTGTAAGCAACACCGCTTCCCCCACCAGCAAGAGTGAATGATGCACGGATGATAATCGGGAAACCGATAGTCTCAGCAGCTTTAAGAGCATCGTCCATGTTGTAGGCGTACATCGAAAATGGTAAATCCATCCCGATTTTAATCATTGCCTCTTTAAATGCCGAACGGTCTTCGCCTTTATGGATAGCTTCAGGAGATGCGCCTAAAAATTCGACACCCTCAAGCATACCTTTTTCATACATTTTAGTAGCAACGTTGAGTGCCGTTTGTCCGCCCATAGTAGGAAGGATAGCATCAACTTTTTCATCTCTGATGATTTTGGCGATCACATCTTCTCTGATAGGTTCAATATATGTTCTATCTGCAAATTCAGGGTCTGTCATAATGGTAGCAGGGTTTGAATTGATAAGAACTACACGGTATCCTAGCTCTTTTAGCGTTTTAACCGCTTGTGTGCCAGAGTAGTCAAACTCACAAGCTTGACCGATGATAATAGGACCTGAACCAATGAGTAAAATAGTATGAATGTCGGTGCGTTTTGGCATTGTTTACCTTTAAGATTTTAACATAAAAATTTGGTTATTATAGGTAAAAAGCACTTAATGTTTGATGAGATATGCTGGGGTTATTTTACTTTTTTTATCATATGAAAGTAGTTTGGTGTGTTGGCTTTGTAAAATGGTTCAACTATTGCAGTTTGGTAACCTTGCGATTTTGTAACAGAGATAACCTTTCCGACATTCAAGCCTTGAAAAAAAATCTCATCCAAGCCAGATGTTACAACTCTGTCTCCCTCTTGAACCAAAAACCATGCAGGGATAAACTTGACAACAAGATGATTCGAGTTGTTTCCGTGTACGATACCAGGAGCGTTGTTTTTGCCAACATATACGGAATATGAGCTTTTTACATCACTGTTTAGCAGTGCAAGAGGTCGTTGGTTTTCAGAGATAACAATACCTGCGACAAGGTTGTTGTAAACAAGCCCATAGATGCGTGAAGCATTATAATCTTCTACCTCAAGCCATACTCTGTTGAAATCGCCAAAGGCTTGGTAGGAGAGCGTTCTGACAAGTTCTATCTCTGGTTTGACCTGCATTTGGGAGTGGTTTTCTAAAAAAATGTTGTTTAGTTCAAAAGAGAGAGCTGTTATAACAAGATGATTGTCCTCATAAATTTTAAGCTTCTCTTCAAGTGTAGCAATGTGTGCTGCTTGAAAAAAGTGTCTCTCTACCTGCCCTGCGGCAAATGCAATAGAGTTGTGGTAGTGAGACCTGATGCCATTAAGCAGAGATAAAAAAGGAGATTGAACAGTATTTGTGTAGTAGAGTGCACCCACAATGAGTGCAATTATGATAAAAAAAAAGCTAAAAAGCCCCTTATTCATTTTCAAAAAGTTCTTGGAGTAAATCTATCTCTTCAAGCGCACGACCCGTACCACGTGCAACTGCAAGAAGAGGCTCATCAGCAACATAAACTGGAATTCTGATAATGTCTGAAAGATATTTGTCAAGTTGACGGATGAGCGCCCCGCCTCCTGTGAGAATGATTCCATGACTTACGATATCTCCTGCAAGGTCTGGCGGCATCTGCTCTAACACATCACGAAGTGCCTCCGCAATCTCTTTGAGTGGCTCTTTCATAGCCTCTCTTGCATCCTCACTCGTAAGCTCAACAGTACTCAATAGCCCTTCTACTTGGTCTCTTCCTGTGATAGATGTTCGTAACTCCTCATCAAGTGTTACCGCTGTGCCTATTGCAATTTTTATCTCTTCTGCAATTCTTTCACCGATAAGAAGGTTATATTTTCTTCTTACATAGTTTACGATGGCTTGGTCTATCTTGTCTCCTGCTGTGCGGATTGATTTTGAGAGTACAAGACCGCCTAGAGAGACAACGCCGATTTCGGTTGTACCGCCTCCTATGTCAACAACTAGATTTCCTTGTGGTTCACGGATATCTATTCCTGCCCCAATTGCCGCTGCCATAGGCTCTTCTATAAGAAAAACTTCTCTAGCCCCCGCACTTAGTGCCGATTCACGAACTGCTTTTCGCTCAACTTGTGTCAAACCATACGGAACGCATATGATGATTCTAGGGCTTATGAGAGAGCTTCTGCCATGCGCTTTTTCAATGAACTTTCTTATCATCTTCTCTGTCATGTCAAAGTCGGCTATGACACCATCACGCATCGGGCGAATCGCTTTGATGTTACCTGGGGTTTTGCCTACCATCTCTTTTGCTTCATGTCCGACTGCCAGAACTGTTTGCTGCCCAAACTTTCCAGTCTTTACTGCAACAACTGATGGCTCATTGATGATAATGCCACGTCCTTTTGCTATGACGATAGTGTTTGCTGTTCCCAAATCTATAGATAAATCATTAGAAAAAAGACCAATTAATTTGTTAAATATCATTATCTTACCTTATGCACTCTGCTGGGAGTGTTTTTTAATATATACAGGAGCTTCTCCGCCATCGATAACCGCTTTTGTGATTAAAACTTCATACCCATTATACTCAGGAAGTTCGTACATAACGTCTATCATGTTCTCTTCCAGAATTGCACGAAGTCCTCTTGCTCCTGTTTTTCTCTTGATAGATTTTGTAGCGATTGCCCTAAGTGCATCCTCTTCAAAGTTAAGCTCAACATTGTCAATGGAGAAGAGTTTTTTGTACTGTTTTATAATAGAGTTTTTAGGTTCGGTAAGGATGCGCACCATATCATCTTCTGTTATCTCGTTTAGTGAAGCTATGATAGGAAGTCGCCCTACAAGTTCTGGGATAAGACCAAAACTCACCAAATCATCAGGCTCTACCGCATCATAGCTCATTTTTTGCTCTTTTTTGCTCTTTTTTTCCTGCCCAAAACCTAAAACATTTTCACCCTGTTTTTTCTTGAGTATCTCGTCAAGCCCATCAAATGCACCGCCACAGATAAAAAGAATGCCCGTTGTGTCAATAGCGATAAACTCTTGGTTTGGATGTTTACGTCCACCCTTTGGCGGAATGTTGACAACAGCACCTTCAATAATCTTTAAAAGAGCTTGTTGTACACCCTCGCCTGAGACGTCACGAGTGATGGAGCGATTTTCGCTCATGCGTGAAATCTTGTCTATCTCATCGATAAAGACTATCCCTCTTTGTGCTTTTTGTACATCACCATCAGCTGCTTGAAGAAGTTTGGTCAAGATGTTTTCTACATCCTCTCCAACATATCCAGCCTCTGTAAGACTTGTTGCATCGGCGATAGCTATGGGAACATTTAGCACTCTGGCGATTGTTTGCGCCATAAGTGTCTTTCCGCTTCCAGTTGGTCCTATAAGAAGTACATTTGATTTTGCTATTTCAGTTTCATCATCTTTGACATTGTGCGTCTTAAAGATTCTTTTATAGTGGTTATAAACTGCGACACTAAGAAGTTTTCTCGCACGTTCTTGCCCAATGATATAGTCTGCCAAAAAGATATTAAGCTCTTTTGGCGTCATAAGTTCACCGTTTGCTCCGTCAAAATCGCTCTCTTTTGTGGATGTTTGGAGTTTGTCGTCGCCAAACATTATCTTGTAAGCGGAGATTACGCAATTTTTGCAGATATAGACGCCATTGCCTGCTATAAGAGGATTTGTATCGCTCTCATGCGCATTACAAAAGCTACATGTTCTAAAAATCATAGATGTTTCCTTTCATATGGAATACCACGTTTTGTTTTAAGAACAAAGTTACAAAGTGACTGTACGTGGTAGTTTGTTGTTTTTTCAAGTATCTCATTTGCTACATCTTTGAGAGGTTTCCCTGCTTCAAAAAGTTCTTTGTATGCTGCTTTTATCTCGTCTATCTCTTCACGTTCTATATGTCTTCTAAGACCTGTGAGATTTAGTCCTCTAAGTGTTGCACGATTGCCCTCAACCATACAAAATGGCGGGACGTCTTGTGCAAGTGCAGATGCGCCAGCCACCATTGCGTATTCGCCTATGTGGACAAACTGATGAATAGGTGTCATGCCACCGATAACGGCATAGTCTCCCATCTCTACATGCCCAGCAAGCGTCGCTGCGTTTGCAAGGATACAGTGGTTTCCGATGATAACATCATGTCCGATATGGACATAACCCATAAAAAGGTTGTGCGAACCGATGATGGTTTTGCCGCCGCCGCCTTTTGTGCCAGGATTAAAGAGTGTAAATTCTCTGATTTTGTTGTTGTCCCCGATGATAAGCTCTACATCTTCACCTGCAAATTTCAAATCCTGTGGCTGTGAACCAATGACTGCATGTGAAAATATGTGGTTGTTTTTGCCGATGGTTGTTTTGCCATAGATGCAACTGCTTTGCTCTATCTTTGTACCATCGCCGATAGTTGTGTCTTTGGAAACAAAACAATACGCTCCGATTTCGACATCATTGCCTAAAATTGCGCCATCTTCAATGATGGCTAATGGGGAGATTTTGCTCATTATTTGTCCACTATCATAGCTTTGAGTTCAGCTTCAGAGACTAAAACATCATCAACAAACGCTTTGCCATCAAGTACCCAAATCTGACCTTTGTTTTTGATGACACTCAGGCGGTACTCAAGTCTATCGCCTGGTTTTACAGGGGCACGAAACTTTGCTCTGTCGATACTCATAAAATAGACAACTTTTTTAGCTGCTTCCTCTTCTGTCATGTCGCCCATGCTCTTAAACGCCAAGATGCCGCCCGCTTGCGCCATCCCCTCTAAAATCATAACGCCTGGATAAATCGGATGACCTGGAAAATGACCTTGAAAAACGTTGTCACCGATGGTAACATTTTTAAATCCGATAAGAGATTCGTTCTCTTTTATCTCGGTAACTCTATCTAAAAGTAAAAAAGGGTAGCGGTGGGGTATAATTTTTTGAATTTCTGTAACATCCATAATCATAGAAAGAAAGCCTTTATAAAATTTTTGAATATTTTAGCTGAAAAAAGATTATAGAAGGATTAGTTTTTCTCTCGTGTCTTCATAGATTTTTGCATCAAGCTCTATAAAAAGTTTTGTGTTTGGGATAGAATCAACGATGACAATCGGACTTAAATCATAAGACGAAGTTATCAGTTTGTTTCGAAATTGAAGTTCATCTTCAACATTTGGAGCGGTAAAAAGAAGCTCTTTTACGCTTTTGTAAGCATAGTTGCATGTTGTGTTAAAAAACTCTAATGTTACAAACTTAATCTCTTCACGGTTGAAATAGTAGAGGTTGTTATGTGAAAATTCTATTTTTCCCTCTGCTTTTTTTCTTGGAAGTGTTGAGTAAAAAAGAGCATAAGCGGAGATGATTTCATTTTTGTTTGTATAGAGTTTGAAGCTGAACTGACGGTAGTTTAAAAACTTTTCTCTAACGATTTTATAAGGTATGTTTTGCTCTTCAAGTTCGCCTCGATATTCGTACATCTTTAGACGCTCTTCTACAGATGCTGGAAGGATTTGATTTGAGATAGGAGAGAACATCTCATCCATAAGTCGTTCTTGAAGTTCACGTTGGATGGTTAGCCCAAAGATACAGCCGCAATAGTCTTGGCGGTAGAGCTGCTCCTCTTTGCTTACACGGCTCTGTTCTTGAGAACCGCCATCTGCACGGTAGTCAAAAGAGATAAACTCTATGCCATGTTTTTGAAAAAAGAGTTCGCCACTCTTTTTAAGTTGTTCTTGAGACTTTAGAGGGCTGACAAGCAGAGAGGTGGTAAAGCTTTTCTCGCCTAACTCAAGTGCTTTTTGTGCCGTAACTTCAAAGCGTTTATCAAAGCAAACCTCACATCTTTTGCCTTTTTCAGGTTCATTTTCCAACCCTCGTACCGCCTGCATCCACGCTTCAAAGTCATATGCACCCTCAAGAAGCTCAATGCCCAGTCTTTTGCATGAGCGTTTTACATCCAACAGGCGTAGTTGATATTCGGAGTAGGGATGGATATTTGGGTCGTAGAAGAAACCTACAAGCTTCTCCTGTGGGTAATCTCGTTGCAGTTTTTCTAAAAAAAAGTGTGAATCAACACTGCAACAGATATGTACTAGCATTTAGTGTATGGTTTTATGAACGAGCTTCAAAAATCTCAACAGAGTTGATATCATCTTGCATTTTGATGCTATCAAGCGTTGCGAAACTTTCAGCATCATCCTTCTCAATCGCTCCAAAAACAGTGTGAACGCCATCAAGGTGCGGTGTTGAAACAAATGTGATGAAAAATTGGCTTCCACCTGTATTTGGTCCAGCGTGTGCCATAGAGATAACGCCTCTTCTATGTTTTGTGACATTTGTTTTTGTCTCACATGGGATTGCCCAGTCTGGTCCGCCAGTGCCTGTGCCGTGTGGACAGCCGCCTTGAGCCATAAATCCAGGGATTACACGGTGAAAATTAAGACCATTGTAAAAACCAGACTCTGCTAAGTGTGCAAAGTTTGCTACAGTGTTTGGAGCTTCTTCAGGAAGGAGTTTTAACCAGATGTCACCTTTGCTTGTTGCTATTTTTGCCCATTGAAGTTTGCTAACCTCTACATCTGTAAGTTCGTATCGTCTTAGTTTTTTACCAAACATTTTTTGCCTTTAAAAAGATTTAGCGGTATTATAATATATAATCGCATATATGAAAATAAAGTCACTCTTTCAAAATATTACTATCAAGCGGGCAGATATCTTTACGATATTGGTCGTTTTTTTCTTTACAATGGTCTTTGTAGGCGTTTTGGTGGAGGAGATGTACAAGGATTATGAGAGGGCGCTTGAACAAAGTTCTATCGCAAAAAATCCTGAGCTTTCAAATAGTGATATTTTAGAACAAAATCAAAAAAAATTAAAATCACTTCTTATAAAAACTGTTTTAGCTATCATCACTCTTTCTTTCATTATCTTTGCTATATTTTTAGGGCTAAATACGCTATTTAGCAAACTGCTTCAAAGAGACACCCAGACATTTTTGGATGCACTTAAAAGAGCTTTGGATATGGAAGAACCCATCAGTGCCAAAAATATATTTTTTCAGGATTTTAGAGAGATGGCTGGTTATGCAAACGAGATGGTTGCCAAGATAAATGAGCAAAAAAAGAGTCTTAAAGAGCTTAATTTTGGGCTTGAAGAGAGAGTGAAAAAAAAGACCGAGGCTCTTTTGGAAATCAACAAAAACCTTGAAGAGGAGAAGATTTTTTCGCAAGAACTTCTCAAATCGCAAAAGGAGTTTTTGCGCTATACCGTTCATGAGACAAATACACCTTTGAGCGTGATTCTTACAAGCATTGAGCTTTATCTTATGAAAAATCCTAAAGACAGACAGCTCTCTAAGATAGAAGCGGCGACGAAAAATATCTTTAGTATTTATGATGATTTGAGTTATCTTGTCAAAAAAGACCATATAGAGTACAAAAAAACGGTTGTAAATCTCAACAATTTTTTAAGTAGCAGGGTCGATTTTTTTCGTGAAGTGGCAGCATTTTCACTTTTAGAGTTTATCTACCATGCACCAAGCGAGGAGCTGCATATCCATTTTAATGAGACAAAACTCCAGCGCATCATAGACAATACTTTGACAAATGCCATAAAATACACTCTGCCAAATGAAAAAGTAGATGTTGTTCTGCTTCAGGTTGGTGCTTTTGCGGAGTTTGTGGTAAGTAGCAAATCAAAGACGATTCAAGATACGGACAGGGTCTTTGATGCCTACTACCGAGAAGAAAAAGCAAAAGATGGTTTTGGGCTGGGACTTAGACTTGTCAAGAGCATCTGCGAGGAAGAGGGCGTTGGCGTGAGTGTCTCGTCCGATGCGTCTCTTACGACATTTCGATATAGATTTAAAGTGATGGGTGAGTAATGAAGATACTTCTTTTAGAAGATGAAGTGATGCTGAGTGAGTCCATTAGCGAGTATCTGGAGTCGCAAGGACATCAAGTAGAGAGTTTTTTTAACGGACTTGATGCGTTAAGTGCCATACAGGAGCGTTCCTACGATTTGCTTGTTTTAGATATTACTGTTCCAGGGCTTGATGGACTCTCTTTTTTAGAGAAGATTCACGAGCTTAAAATCCATGCAAGTGCTATCTATATTAGCGCATTGGTTGACATAGAAGATTCTCCCGTGCTTATGATTTGGGATGTCATGACTACCTGAAAAAACCCTTTCACCTCAAAGAACTCTCGTTGAGAGTAGATAGAGTAAAAATCGCACAAGAGACCCCAAGAGTACATCTCAGACTCTGCAAAAACTACAGTTACGACCAAGAACACTCCACGCTTCTCTTCAACCAAGAACCCCAAATCCTCACAAAACGCCAATCCCAAATCATTGACCTTTTATCAAGAAATCGTGGACGCATCGTCGATTTTGAACAGTTCCAGAGCTATGTTTGGAGTGAGCAGATAGTTGACAACGCCACCATTCGCACCGAGATCAACCGCCTCAAAAAAAATCTCAAAGAGGACTTTATCATCAATGTGCGTGGCATGGGTTATATGATAGATAAGCCATAACATCTTTTTGTATAGTATATATTTTATTTGAGGGCTTTTTTCTCTAGCGAGAGTAAAAACTCTTTTCTCCACACACCGCCGCTATATCCACCGATAGTTCCATCTGATGCGACAACTCGATGACAGGGGATGATGATGGAGATGGGGTTTTTGGAGTTTGCGTTGGCGACTGCTCTTGTGGCTTTTGGGTTGCCAAAGAGTTTTGCTTCTTGTGCGTAGGAGAGGGTTGTGCCAAACGGGATTTTTTGGAGTGTTTCCCAAATACCTTTTTGAAATGGCGTTCCAAAAGGAGAGAGCGGCACGGTAAATATTTGTCGCCTTTTGGAGAAGTATTCGTTTAGCTCTTGCTCAAGTTGAAGTAAAAGAGGATGGTTGGAACACTCGCTTTGTATCTCTTCATCCACAAAATCAAGATAAACCAAAGCATCAGCTTCCGCCACAGCAATCATCTCACCGATGGGAGTAGATATAATGCGGCTAAAGCGTAACAAAAGCTACTCCTCTTTTTTTTCTGGTTTTTCTGGTTTTTTGCGAAACATATGGTATTTTTCTCTCTCTAAAAGATCCTCAACATAAGACTCTTCAGCTTTTTTTACCCTCTTCCAGACACCTGATGGAAGTCTTACTTGAAGCCTGTTTTTCTCTTTTAGTTTGATGATTTTTTTTACCGAAAGCACTTTTGCAACAGGAGAGAAATCGACATCCGTCAAATCTATATCATTTTTATAGTAAAGCGTCTGCTTTTTGAAGTTCCCCCACCCAGGGATACCATCCTCAGTATATGGAACTTCATAGCCATTTTTAAAACTTACCATTATCTTATAGTGGCTGTTTTCAAAGATTTGCGTTATCTCGCCAGCTCCAAATACCAAACCATAGACGCTATCCCCGACTTTTGCATTATCAAAATATGCCATTTTAGCTCCTTTTTTGAACTAAATTATACTATGGAAGCGTTACAGAATAGCTACTATAAAAACTAAAATGTACTATCAAATAAATTACGACTTAAAGAACTCTCGTTTATTTTAGCACTTCTTGCGATATCCTCTATGTCTGCACCGCTTTTTTGAAGGCTGTAAAACTGTGTCTCTCCCAAAAGCAAATAACTCCAAGTTTTACCGTCTCTTAGCTCTTTATCAAGTGAATTTATCCGCCTTACAAAATCAAGCGTGGCTCTCTGCTTTTGCTTGACATTGACATCTTTTAAATCTTTGTCGGATTTTGTCTCGACCAAATGTACATGTAACTCCGTCTCAACCATAAAATCAGGATAGTAACTAGCCATAAGTCCGTCATCTCTAAAATAACTTATCGTTGCAAAATCATGTTTAAATTCAAGTATTTTTATAAACTTTAAAACTTTGCTATCGGTGTCTAAATACTCCAAAAACGCTTTTTCAAATCCGCCTTTGTTTGAGGGATAAGCGGTTTTTTCGTATATCGTTTTTTGCAAATCAAGCGCATAAGCATCAAAACACGCCAATTTTCTAGCTACTAGGCTCCAACTTTGGGGCTTATATGGCAGTTGCTGTTTCTGTGTGCATCCCCATCTGGGACGATGGGAACGAGAAAAATGCTTTTTGTTTCTACATGTCAAGCCGTTCATTTTCTTTGTTAAAAGTGGAGATGTCGCCTCTGGGCATATATCTATATTTAAACCTATTAATTCCTAAATTGTTTTTTCCGCCCATATAATTTTATTTTCGGCGTTAATTAATCCTGTATGTGTATGTAGCGCTCTGTATTTTGCATAACCAAAATCATTTGTAATCCTATAACAATCACATGAAGCGTGCTCAATTTTTGAATCAACAGTAGAAGGTTTTAATGCAATTACTGGATCACCTTCAGACTTAACGGATGTATAGATAACTCCATCAATGGATTCGCTATCAGAAAAAATCTTAAATAACTTTGATGTTACTTTGTAAAGGTTACCACTATTTTTTCTTCGTAAAATATCCGCAAAAAATGCATCAGCCAATAAACATGCCATAAAAACACTTTTGTTATACATTTTCTCTTGATATTCATAAGATTCTGTAAAAGAATCAAACATATTTGGTAATAAAAACCAAGGCTTAGATTGCCTGTGTACATAATTATAAATACCAATGAAGCGGACTTTTATTTCTTTTATTGTCTTAGAACGCAAGATATTAACGGTGTCGCCTACTTCAGAATTCGATTCCGCAAATGCTACATTGAGTCCATCTGTGTCAGTAAAGTATATACATCCATAGTAAATAGGCTGTTTTTCTTTGTTTAATCGACCCAAGCCTACTATCTCTTTATTCTCTTCTGAAATGTGTGACAATTCAGAAACTTCTTCTTCACAATGAACTACTTTATAAGTTCGTGCCCTTAAAAATTTTGAGCCCACATCAATTGGCATATCTAGGGTGGTAGTAAAATAGCCCGCAAGCTCAGATAAAATTTCATCGACTTGTTGCTCTGATAACTCTCTTTTTTGATCAATATAATCGTTAAGCATTAAAATTTTACTTGAAACGTATGCCGCCAAATCACCTTCAGAATTTAGCTCTACTGCCTTTGCATCAATTAAATCTTTTACGTTTTGTCGTAACATGTTTCTCCAATATTTTGTTAGAATTTTTCATTATTTTCTTATAAAATCTATTATTTTAGTTAAAGCTTGATTTTCTTCTTCTGTTTTTGATATTTTATTTAAATCAACAATAAATTCTTCAATTCTTGGCATATCTTCTAGCTTTAATTATTGACTATTTAAGCTTATTAATATAGCCATTGCTTCTGACACTTCATTTGCTGGTATGAAATTTTTATTTATTATTTGTATTAACTTTTCGTATTTCATTGTAACCCTCTCTATCAATATTTAGTCCATTA
>JAOTSA010000011.1 GCA_030247515.1 Sulfurimonas sp.
CTAATATATATAGTTCTAATACAGCTTCAAATTCTTTTATATTAGAGGGCTGCTCCCTCTTTAATACTTTGAAAAGCTCTATATATTTATCATATATAAGATATGCCATAGGATGAAGAGTATGGTAATCTGATAATTTTTCATGAATATTCATCCCAACAACCTTTTACTAGCATCAAGCGTATGCACCGAAGAACTCTCTCGTTGTAGTGACAAGTATTGTTTCACTGTTGCAGTGTCCGTATGCCCTAGCATGGCACTCAAGTGAATAGCTTCAACTCCCATGGATGACAACGCCGATACAGATAGATTACGCATCCAGTGGAAGTTGTACTCTGGTACCGTCACCGCTCTAATCTTATCTACATGTTCTCGTATCTCTGATATTGGTTTAGACGGGTCTCTGTCACTTGCAAATATGTAGCTACTAAAGTGCTCACATTGTAGTAAAGCTGCTTTTACATCAGGCGGAAGCTTGAAGCTCATGTCAGTATTGATTTTACTATTTGCACCTCTGATGGTATAGCTCTCATTCTTGAAATCAATATCACTCCATTTTAGATGCAGTGTCTCCGTTTTTCGTCTGCCATAAAATCCAAATAAGAATAACGCTCTGATTTTATGATTATCTGCGAACACATCGTTTATAGCTTTGTAAACTTCTCTATATTTAGTTTCTGCATTGCTAATTACTTTCTTCTCTTCAAGTTGCTTTCTTTTAATCTTGTGGATGTGCTTAACAGGTGTAAATTGTATCAGCTCTTCATCTATTGCCAGTCTAAATATAGGAACTAAAATAGCTGTACTCTTTTGTCTTGTAGAGTTGGCTAGATGTTTTGTGAGGGCTGTAATGGTTGATATATGTATCGGTGTAACACTCGTTATCTTCAGCTTGCCAATAGTAGGTTTGATGTATCTCTCGTAATGAAGCTTGTAAGCTTTTTGTGTTTCTTCATTCCGCTCTGTCATCAGCTGCAGTCTGTCAAAGTATTCATCGACTGTGGCTACTAAGTTGGCTCCAGACGATTCTACCCTAACCTTTGCACCTTTGAGTTCTTCTAACTTCATGTATGCTGTTTTTAGTTTATCCGCTTTTGTATGTGCAGGGTTAGCATTGAACACTTGCCGTGTAGCCTTGCCGTTTATTCTAAAATTAAACAAAAATTTGCTAGAATCGCTTTTATGAATAAACAAGCCTTTATGCTTTGTATCTAAGTAGTCACTGAGTAAAATAGCCATTGGGTCACACCTCTTGTATTTTTATCTCTACGGGGTCATCGTTTGGGTCACACTTACAATGTGATTAGATAACATTCATAGATATTGATAAGTTTTAAAGATTGTAGCTACAGCGTGCTTAGATATAAATAAATTCTTTAAGATATAGAATCAATACGAGTTCGATTCTCCTCGGGGTCACCAACTTTCACACTCTAATCACACCAACAATCAAACATTCGTTAAATAGCAAAGTCAAATTCGATATCTAATTTGGTAGTTTTTACGCACTTTTTTAAAAGTGCGTAACCCCTGCTCTTTTACTTGTTTAGTTTCTGTGTAACAAGTTCATTTACTACACTTGGATTTGCTTTGCCGCCTGTCATTTTTAGTACTTGACCTACAAAAAAGCCAAGCAGGTTGGTATTTCCTGCTTTAAACTTGGCAACATTATCTTGATTTTTTGCAATTACTTCATCGATAATAGGCTCAATTACGCTCGTGTCGCTTATCTGAATAAGTCCTTTAGCTTGAACTATCAGTATAGGGTCTTCTCCGCTTGTAGCCATCTCTTCAAACACTGACTTGGCGATTTTGTTTGAGATAGTACCATCATCAATCATTTTAACAAGTTCGGCTATCTGGGATGGAGTAAACTTTAGTTCACTGGATTGTTTCTCTTTGAGTTCTCTTGCTACTTCATTTGCTACGATGTTAGCGATAGTTATAGGGGAGTTGTGAAGCGAGAGAGTATCTTCATAGAAAGATGAGAGTTTTTCATCTCTGGCTAAAATATCAGCAAGCATACTGTTTAGTCCAAGTTCATTGGTGTATCTGTTAAACAGCGACTGCTCTGTTTCACTCATAGCTTCAGTTTTACCGTCAATCTGAACTTTTTTATCTTCGACTCTCTCTGTCTTTGCGCTACTTTTTTCTAAGTTGTTTTTTTTGCCCCAAGACTCTTTAAGCCCTACGATTTTGTTAAAAACTGGTTTTGCATCTGTATAGTCAATGGAATCAGCGTAAAAATATCCATGTCTTTCAAACTGAAATCTAACATCAGGCTTCTCTGTTACAACAGCAGGTTCAATAAGCGCATTTTTTATGATTTTTAAAGAGTCAGGATTGAGATCTTCTATGTTTTGTGGGTTTTCACAAGCATAGAGCCTCTCATAGAGTCTTACCTCTACTTGCTTGGCAGACGCAGCGTCAACCCATTGGATAGCACTTTTGACTTTTATGCCGCTTGTGTCTTGTCCGCTTTTAGAGTTGGGATGGTACTCTGCTATTATCTCGGTTATATTGCCACTCTCATCTTTTTTAACCTCTTTGCACATGATGATATAGGCATGTTTAAGACGCACAGGCTGCTCGGATGTAAGACGGAAGTAGCCTTTTGGAGGGTTTTCATCAAAATCATCACGCTCAATATATATCTCTTTAGAAAAAGGAATCTTTCTTGACCCCTCTTTTGGTATATCATCAGGAAAGTATGAGGCGTCAAGCTCTTCACTGCCCTCATAGTTCTCTATAGTTACTTTTAGAGGGTCAAGTACACTCATCACACGAGGTACTTTTGTGTTGAGATCATCTCTGATACAAAACTCAAGTTGCGAGACATCAACAGTGGAGTTTGCTTTTGCTATGCCGATTTGATCACAAAAGTTTAAAATGGATTCGGGTGTATAACCTCTTCTTCTAAGCCCCGCAATAGTAGGAAGGCGTGGGTCATCCCATCCGCTTACTCTTTTTTCATTGACCAACTCCAGAAGTTTTCTTTTGCTCATAACGGTATAGTTGATTCCAAGTCTTGCAAACTCATGTTGGTAAGGGCGGGGCGGTTGGAGTCCAAGCGTCTCTAGTACCCAGTCATAGATATCACGGTTATTTTCAAACTCTAACGTACAGATAGAGTGAGTAATACCTTCAATATAATCAGAGAGACAGTGACCAAAGTCATACATAGGATAAATCGCCCACTTGTCCCCTGCTCTATAGTGATGTGCATGGCGTATGCGGTACAAAAGCGGATCACGCATCTTCATATTTGCAGCGGACATATCTATCTTGGCACGAAGAACATGCGCACCGTCTGGAAACTCGCCGTTTTTCATTCTCTCTAAAAGGTCTAGGTTCTCTTCTACGCTGCGATTTGCATATTCACTGCAACGCCCAGCTTCTGTAACAGTACCACGGTACTCTCTCATCGTCTCTTCATCCAAACTGTCAACATAAGCTTTGCCCATCTTGACAAGCTCTACAGCATACTCGTAAAGTTTGTCGAAATAATCAGATGTATAGCGCACATCGCCATCCCACTTAAATCCAAGCCACTCAACAGCATCTTTAAGTGCTTCAACATATCTTGTGTCCTCTGTAGTCGGGTTCGTATCGTCCATCCTAAGGTTACAGTGACCGTTATAATCACGAGCAATACCGAAATTGATAGCGATAGATTTGGCGTGTCCGATGTGAGGAAAGCCGTTTGGCTCAGGAGGAAATCTTGTGATAATATTTTTGTATTTGCCTGCTTTTAGGTCTTTTTCAACTATTGTGCGTAAAAAATCTTTGTGTTCACTCATTGTTTGTCAAACCTTTTTATTGATGTTACGCACTAAAACGAACTCGTCCGTTTTAGTGGCAGGGACTAAAGTCCCTACAACCCCCTAAAGCTACGAAAAACAAGTTTTTCGAGATTTATAGAGTCAGCTTTTTAATTTTAAATAGTATTCTATCAAATCAGAGCTTTAGCTAAAACTTGATAGAATCGCGAAATCAGATTATACAGGAATAGAAATGCTAAGATTTGCGTTTAGTCCAAATGGCGATATGAGCATTGGCGATTTAAGAGTTGCCCTACTTAATTATATTGTCTCAAAGCAGAGAAGTGAAGGCTTAATTGTTCGCATAGAAGATTTGGATAAAGAGAGAAGTATAGAGCAAAAAGAGCAAGAGATGCTTGGCATTTTGGGACTTTTTGGCATTGAATACTCTCATGTTGTCCATCAAAGCCAAAATTTCCGTTTTCATGCAGCGATGGCACTACAGCTTTTGCTTGAAAAGAGAGCTTTCAACTGTTTTTGCTCACATGAATGGCTTGAAAAAAAAAGAGAAGAAGCCAAAAGCAACAACGAACTATACAGATATGATGATGCATGTGCTTCCTTGCCTGATGAACTTGTAATCGACAACGAAAATCCATTTACTGTGAGAATAAAAAAGTCGCAAGAGCCTAATGCAGAGAGTTTTACCATAATGACTGAGGATAAGAGACCAACTTACAGCTTTGCCTGCGGGATTGATGATATGCTCGGCGATATATCTTTAGTCATCCGTGATGAAGAGCATATAGACGATGCACCGAAAGAGGATTGGATTCGAACATCGCTTGGATATGAAAAGAAAATCGAATATGCCCATCTTCCTGCTATGCAAGATGGTACTTCAAGCGTAAAGTGGCTTCTTGAAGAGGGATTTTTACCATCAGCAATTGCAAATTATTTAATATCAACTACCAATAAGCCACCAAAAGAGATATTTACCATGCAAGAAGCCGTAGAGTGGTTTAGCTTGGAAAATATATCCAAATCCCCTGCCCGCTTTGATATCGACATACTCAAACATATTAACAGAGAACATCTCATGATGCTTGACGCCAAAGAGCTATCACGCTATGTAGGTTTTGCAGATGTTGAGATAGGAGAGCTTGCAAAAGTCTATCTTAAAGAGGCGAGTACAACAAAAGAGCTTAGAAGCAAGGTGGGTGCTATTTTTGCACCAAAAGAGATTCCAGAGGAACTCAAAGAGTCTGCAACGGTGATTGCTTCTATCATCAAAAAAGCACCCTACTTTGATAGATATGAAGAGTTTGAAAATCATATCATGCAGGAGTCTGGTATCAAAGGTGAAAATCTTTTAAAATCACTTAGGCTTCTTTTGATGGGCGTGGAAGATGGTTCAGATATCGTTGCTGTTTATAAGTGCATCAAAAATTATATAGGAGAGATTGTAAAATGAGCATCTTAGTGGAAATCATACAAGGGCTAGGCTCTATAGTTCTTAGCATTATCAATGTTTATATATGGGTGATTATCATAGCGGCACTGCTTAGTTTTGTAAACCCAGACCCGTTCAATCCTATAGTTCAGTTTTTATACAGAATCACAAACCCTGCCTACACGCTTGTCAGAAGATTTGTGAGAACGAACTTTAATGGTTTGGATTTGGCACCGCTTATCATAGTTGTGGTGCTTCAGGTAGTTGTGGTCGTTTTTGGTGCTTTTTTGCGTGCTTTAAATTAGTCCTCTTTTTTATATCTCAAAGTAGTAGCAGCCGCAGAGTGTTCATCTTTTAAAAAAAGTGTGAGTTTTTCTGTAGGCTCAAATGTAACAAGATAACAATCACTCCACTCATTTTTTCTCTCAGTAAACTTTGAAAACTGGTTCTCTTTTGGCAATTTTTCTACTTTTATGGGTAGCTTAGAGTTTAAAGTTAACTGTAAATCGCTTGCTGTTGGATTTTTAGGATTGTAAAGTTCTTTAGCGTCTTTGAGATATAAAAAGATAAGAAAATACTCATCTCCGCCAAAAGATTGTGGTTCAACTTCATTAAGATATATTGCCGAAAAAAAACCTTTTACATCACTCTCTTTTGAGATGATTTTGCTACTTTGAAGACTTGATGCACTTAGTTCTTGTGTTTGCTCCATACCAAACGCAAAAAAGGCATTTTTCTTTGAACATCCAGTAAAAAACAGTAAAAAAATTAAAAATAGTAAGATTTTTTTCATCTTTATTCCTCTAAATAGTCAAAGAATTATAGCTTATTAAACAACCTTTTAACGACTATTTTGTATAATCACTCAAATTTTGACAAAGTATAACCATTGAAAAAAAGATTAGCAGTTGCATTTACTGGTCCTTCAAATAGCGGTAAAACGACACTTATATTGAAAATCGCCAGAAAACTTATTCATGACTATAAAAAAGAGGTCGCTATCATAAAGCATGACCCAAAAGATAAGGCTCGTTTTGATGTTGAAGGCAAAGACAGCTACAAACTCTCAGATACAGGTGCAGAGGTTATAGTAACTTCTCCAAATCGCACAACATACTTTTCTCAGAAACATAAAGATTTGGATGAGATGATAAGACTTTTTGATAAGTTTGATATTTTGCTTGTAGAGGGTCTCAAAAATCTCCCTCTTCCACGCATTAGCGTCTTTAGAAACTCTTTGGATACTGACTATTTTCCATATATGGACGCCCTTGCAACAGACGGAAGCATAGATATGAGCAGATATGATTTTCCAAAAGATGTTGCTATTTTGAACCTGAACAATTGTGAAGATGTGATAGAGTGGATATTTAAAAATGCAAAGGAAGTATAAAAATGACTGATATATTTAGTGCGATACAAAGAAGTGCCATACGCATAAAAGATGCGATAGATACGAAAGATATAGGCTATTCACAGCAGGAAAACAGCTCTGGCGAGACACAACTTCAGCTTGATATCAAGTGCGATATGATTATCGAGGAGGAGTTTTCAAATGTTGCTTCTATCCATACGATAGCTAGTGAAGAGAAAGAACATGAGGTGATGTTGCATGAAAATGGCAAATACTTCATCGCTTATGACCCGCTTGACGGCTCATCGCTAATCGATGTAAACCTAAGCGTTGGTTCTATCTTTGGGATTTATGAGAACGCATTTGGCGCAAAAAATATGGTTGCTTCATGTTATGTGGTTTTTGGTCCTCGTGTCGAGATGGTTTTTGCTCACAACAAGGTAAAACTCCATCTGCTTCAAGGCAAAGATTTTGAGTTTGTAAAAGAGATTCGCTTAAATGAAAAAGGCAAACTCAACGCTCCTGGTGGAACACAGCAAAACTGGAAACCTTACCATAAAGAGTTAGTGGATAGCTTCTTTGCGGATGGATATCGCCTAAGATATTCTGGCGGAATGGTTCCAGACTTGCATCAGATTCTTCTAAAAGGCGGTGGACTTTTTAGTTACCCTGCTACATCTGACAAGCCAAATGGCAAACTGCGCAAGCTTTTTGAGGTCTTCCCTTTTGCCTTTATCTTTAAAAAAGCTGGCGGAGAGGCGATTGATGGAGAAAAAGATTTGATGGAGCTCTCACATGCCAACATTCATGACACTTCTGCATGTTTTTTTGGCTCACACTATGAAGTACAAAGAGTAAAAGAAGTATATGCAAACAACTGATGCGCAAACGCTTGACAAGTTTGAACTCCATCTTGATGAGATGATAGAAAAACTTCAGAGTTGTCAAAGAGCCAAAGAGGTAAAGAGTTGCAGTAGTTGCCCACTTTACTTTGAGTGCGAGTTAAGAAGTAGTTATGTCAAAGCGGTTTACAACAGTATGTCTAAAGGTGATACTGGTGGATTTGAATTTTAAGGAGAAAAATTGAGTAAATATATAACAACCCCTATCTATTATGTAAACGGCGAAGCACATATCGGACATGCATATACGACTTTTATCGCCGACAGTGTGGCAAGATATGAGAAGTTAAAAGGCGAGGATACCTACTTTTTAACAGGCACGGATGAACATGGACAAAAGATAGAAGAGTCAGCTCAAAAAAACGGCAAAGCTACTCAAGCGTTTGCAGACGAGATAAGTGCAACTTTTAAAAATCTTTGGGATGAATTTGATATAGGTTATGACAAATTTATCCGTACAACAGATGAAGAGCATAAAAAAGGTGTTCAGAGAGCCTTTGAAGTGATGTTTGCAAAGGGTGATATATATAAAGATTTTTACGAAGGTCACTACTGCGTAAGCTGTGAGACTTTTTTCACCGAAACTCAGCTAGTTGATGGCGAATTTTGTCCTGATTGCGGCAGAAGCACAAATATCATCAAAGAGGAGAGCTACTTTTTTAGACTCTCAAAATATGAGAATGCGCTTTTAAAACATTATTCGGACAACCCTGATTTTATCATGCCTAAATCTCGTGCAAATGAGGTTATCAATTTTGTAAAAGGCGGTTTGCGTGACCTTTCAGTTACGAGAACATCTTTTACATGGGGTGTTAAAATGCCTGAATCCATCAAAGACGACAAGCATGTCATGTATGTTTGGCTTGATGCTCTTATGAACTATATAACCGCTCTTGGATACGGGACAACTGAAGAAAATATGCGTTATTGGCCAGCAAGCGTTCAGTTTGTTGGTAAAGATATACTTCGTTTTCATGCCATCTACTGGCCTGCGTTTTTGATGAGTCTTGACCTTCCTCTTCCAAAGCACATCGGTGCTCACGGCTGGTGGACGAGAGACGGAGAGAAGATGAGCAAATCAAAAGGCAATGTAATCTCTCCAAAACAGGTTTCAGATGCTTATGGTGTTGAAAATCTGAGATATTTTATGCTTAGAGAAGTTCCTTTTGGGCAAGACGGCGATTTTTCTCAAAGAGCTTTTATCGATAGAATTAACTCTGAGCTTAGCAACGATTTGGGAAATCTTCTTAACCGTATCATCGGTATGAGCGGTAAATATTCCGATTTTGAGATAGACAGTGTGGATGTACTTAAGTACCATCAAAAAGAGATTGATGCTATGAATGTTGTTTTAGATTCACTTGATACTTATATGCAAAATCTACAGACACATAGATATCTTGAAGAGTTATGGAGACTTTTTTCCATCGGAAACAAAGCCATAGAAGAGCATGCTCCGTGGGTTAAAATGAAAGAAGAGAGAAAAGATGAGGCACTTGCAACGGTAGCACTTGTTGCAAATATACTTGCAAAAGCTGCGATTATGCTTCATCCTATTATGCCAAAGACGACAAATATTATTGCCGATACGCTTGATTTTAAGATAGAGAGTGCAAGCTACAAAGAGCTCGTTCTTGAGAAAAAATTACTAAAACTATTTAATATCAAACAGACTCCGCCACTCTTCCCTCGCATCGAAGAGCCTTTGATGCCTGAAGCTCCTCTTGCTCATCCAAATGCTGCTAAAGAGGAGACTAAAGCGGTTAAAGAGTGTGCAAAAGAGCAGGACAACCTTATAGAAATCGGTCAGTTTTTCCAAACTTCTCTTAAAGTCGGTATCGTCATTGAGGCTGAGATTGTTCCAAAGAGCAGCAAGCTTTTAAAACTTAAAGTTGATTTGGGTGAAGAGAATCCAAGACAGGTTGTAGCAGGAATAAGAGAGTTTTACACTCCAGAATCCCTCATCAACACTCATGTCTGCGTCGTTGCAAACCTAAAACCTGCAAAACTTATGGGTATGCTCTCAGAGGGGATGCTTCTTGCGGCAAAAGATGAAGAGGGTTTATGTTTGATTAGACCTGAAAAACCTAAAAAAGCAGGCACGCCTATTGGATGAGACTTGAGAATTTTTTAGCACTCACGCAAGCCGCTCTTATCAATGAACCGTGTGTACACAGCTTTGAAAATATTGTTTTTGAAGCACACAAGGTAAAGAGAGGCGATCTTTTTTTTGCTTATAACAACGA
Organism: Sulfurimonas sp.; assembly: GCA_030247515.1. Lineage (GTDB taxonomy): Bacteria > Campylobacterota > Campylobacteria > Campylobacterales > Sulfurimonadaceae > Sulfurimonas. Next base: position 9,717 of record JAOTSA010000011.1, read on the forward strand.
AGAGATTGCGGTGGCGGTTGCAAACGGTGCATACGGGGTTGTTTTTGACAAGCCCACACAGATAAGCGACGATGAAATCGCTTGGATAAAAGCAAATAGCCTCGATGAGGCACTAAAAAAACTGATTCGTTTTAAGAGCATAGAAAAAGAGATAGCGGCGTATGAGTGCCATGAAATCATCTTCAAACTCTCTTTGCAAATCATCACTCCCTCCAACTTTTTGACTGTTTTTGGAGATTTAAAGTCGATTTTTAAAACTCTTTTAGAGGCTGGAGATAGAACAATCATCCTTTTTTGCCCTGCCCTTGTGAATAAAGAGATATTTGCAGTTGTCAAAAAAATGCCACACCCGCCCCACCTCCCAATCCAAATCATGGAGCAGACGCTTTTTGAAACATCTTTTATCTATGATAATATTTTTTACGAAAGACAGCTTATCTCTCCTCTTTTTATTCCCTACCTTGAAGAGCTTTTGCATCTCTACAAAACACTCAATATAGAGTATAAACTAAGAAAATTCACTCCGATTGACCATTTTGAACCAGTTTTTGTCAATAAAAAATTTGAGATAAAGAGCTTTGGTTCAAGCGATAAAGTAGTTATATTTGAGACAAATAGTGAACTTCTGGATGTAGAGGTCCTATTTTTAGAGCGTTATGCTCCATGGGCAAACACTATTTTTATACTTCCTGCGCATATCAAAATAGAAAAAAGTGAAAAAACTTTCAGTTATAAAAATGAGAAAGATATTATTAGTATCTTAAGAGAAAACAGATTTAACTTTGCTCTTGTTGTCGGTGTGGATAAATTGATTTTAGACAAACCTTTATCGAGCCAAAAACAGCTTACGATGGATTTTTAGGATGGTAAAAAAGAGATGAACAGAAGAGATTTTTTAGTAGCAACAACGACTTCGTCTGCGGCTTTAGCACTTGGCGGATGTAATGAGAGTGATAGAAAAGCGATTGATTATTCAAAGCATCCAGAGCCAAAAGAGAGCAGCGAAAAGCATGTAAATATCAACAAAAACAAAAAGAGCGTTATAAAACTTGCAACAAGCTGGCCGGGGAGTTTTCCCATCATGGGTACGGGGGTAGAGAAGTTTGCGCAAAGGGTCAAAGATATTAGCGGCGGCTCTTTGGAGGTGAAAATCTACCCAAAAAATACACTTGTACCTGATTTGGCGGTTTTTGATGCATGTTCTAGCGGTCAAATAGATGCGTTTCACTCCGGACCTTACTACTGGAAAGGGAAAAATAGTGCGTTTTCGCTCTACAGCGGCATCCCTTTTGGTTTTAGTGCGGAAGAGATAAACTCATGGATGCTCTTTGGCGGCGGACTTGAACTTTGGAGAGCGCAATATGAAAAATATAATCTTCACCCTTTTATGGGCGGCAATACAAATATCCAGATGGGCGGCTGGTTTAGAGAAGAGATAAAATCACTCTCAGACATGAACGGGCTTAAGATGCGCATCCCAGGGCTTGGCGGAGAGGTCTTCTCAAAGATGGGAATAAACTCTGTACTGCTTCCTGCCGGAGAGATTTATACCTCTTTGGAGCGTGGTGTTATCGATGCGACAGAGTGGGTCGGTCCTGCACTTGATATTAAGATGGGATTTTACAAAGTTGCACCATTTTACTACTCTGGATGGCATGAACCTGGCTCTATCCTTGAGGTTACATTTAACAAACAGTTTTGGAACAAGCTCTCTAGCGAGCATCAAGGCATGATAGAAGTAGCCGCAAACGAGATGAACTCTAACATGACTTATGAGTTTCACTATGAAAACATCCATGCGCTTAAAAAACTCAAAGAGCTTGACATCAAGATTAGACAGTTTCCACAAGATGTGGTGGAGGCAGGAAAAAAAGCACTTCAAGAGGTGCTTGATGAGTTTAGCCAAAAAAACAGTGATTTTGAAGTTGTTTACAAATCCATACAAAACCATCTTGAACTCTCAAAAGAGTGGAGCGATACAAGTTTGAGATATTTTTTAAATGCAAGATAATCAGACAAACTGGTAGCTATGAACCATTTTTAGTTTTTGATTTAATGTTTTTGCATCATGGATGTAGCTATGGACAAGCGAATGAAACTCTTTAGAGTGATTCATATGTTTGAGGTGTGAGAGTTCATGTACAACGATAAAATCAATGAGTTTTTTATCTAGTTTTATCAGTTCCGTATTGAATGTAATAACACCTTTTGAACTGCAACTTCCCCATCTGCTACGCATCTTTTTAAATTTCAAATCACTGTAGTGAAGTTGCATGACCTGTGCAAAATGTGCTGCTCTTTGCGTGATGTAGGAGAGTGCGTAATTTTTATAAAATCTCTCATAACATCGAATGACGCTATCTTTATTTGAGATTTTTACTTTTTGCAACAACTCTCTTAACTCTTTTGCCTCATCGACATCAATGCTAAAAATCTCTCCAAAAAGCAAAATCTCATCCTCCAAAACTACACTAAGTGTTTGCAAAGAAGATACTTTTTGAAGTTGATTTCTTATCCAAGGCTCTCTTTGCAAAAGAAGCCTTTGTATAAAATCATCAGATACTTTTGGTGTTTTAAGGATTATTTCAGCGTTTTTTTTAACGCTTATATAACTGTTTTTAAGCTCTGGCTTTCGCAGATGCAAGATTTGCAAATCACGAAATATGATTTTACTGATACTCAATGGGGTCTTTAACTCCCGCAAGTTTGAAACCATTTAGACGCAGACGGCAACTGTCACAAACGCCGCATGCCCTCTCCTCATCCTTGTAGCAGCTCCAAGTATGCTCAAGCGGAACTTCAAGCTCCAACGCATTTTGTACGATTTGTGATTTTTTGAGGTGAACAAGGGGCATATAGATTTGAATCTTTGTATCCTCTTTTGTGCCGAGGTTGATACTCTGCTCAATGCTTTTGATGAAAGACTCCCGACAGTCTGGATAACCGCTACTATCTTCTTCCACCACACCTATAGAGACAATCTCCGCTCCCTCTTTTTCCGCCAAAGCTCCGGCGATACTTAAAAATATGCCGTTTCTAAAAGGGACATAGGTTACGGGTACACCCTCTTCTACCCCTCCGATAGGCACTTCTATGCTCTTGTCTATAAGTGCCGAAGCTCCTATTTGCGAAAAGAAGTCCAAATCCAAAACATAGCGGTTTAAAACGCCAAGGTCGTCGCAAATCTTCTCAAAACACAAAAGTTCTTTTTGTTGCGTTCTCTGTCCATAGTTGAAGTGCAGAGCTATAACCTCATAGCCCATTTCCTTTACCATGTAGGCACCGAGTGTGGAGTCCATACCGCCGCTCATAATACATATTGCTTTTTTATTTTCTAAATTCATAAAGTAATTCTAACATATTCAAATTAATTTGATACAATCGCACCCATGATTGAATTTGATAACAGAACCACATTACAACTCCGCACAGATATAGTTGAGGCAATCGCCGGTTTGCTTACAAAAAAAGAGATAGAACTTATCGTTACAGATGCCAAAGAGATGCAAGAGATAAACAAAGAGCATCGTGGCATTGACAAAGCTACAGATGTCCTAAGTTTTCCTTATGAAGAGATGCCTATGAGTCCGCTTGGAAGTATCGTTGTTTGCTCTGAGTATGTTGTGCAAAAAGCCAAAGAGTTTGGACATACGGATGATGATGAGTTTGCACTTCTTTTTATCCATGGAGTGTTACACCTTCTGGGTTATGACCATGAGGTTGACAACGGCGAGATGCGTCAAGAAGAAGCAAGACTAATCCAAAAGTTTCATCTGCCGGATAGTCTTATCATCAGAAATGAAGAGTAGCTAAAAATCACCTTGCGTAGTTTCTATTGATGGGACTATTTTCGTCAAAATGAAGTATCTTGAGGATGGTTTTTTTGTTCATCTTTCTTGCAAAATCCATAACACTTATCCCCTTTGCATCCACAGCGTTGGGATTTGCACCATGTTCTAACAAAAGTTTTACCATCTCCACTCTACCATAACAAACCGCCGCCATAAGAGGGGTAAAACGGCTTCTTCTTTTCGTCTCATCAACATTAAAGCCTTTTGAGATTATATACTTTACTATATCAAAGTTATCGTAAGTAACCGCCATATCAAAAATGGTTACTCCCTCTTCATCAAAATCATATACATCCGCACCGCTCTCAATCAAGAACATGACGATGTCACTATCACATCTATATCTGAGCGATGATGCCAAAACAGACTCTCCGCTCTCGCTTGATTCATTGATGTCAGCACCATCGTCAACATACTTTTTAACACCAAAAAAATCGTTATTTTTTAAAAGTTCCATCCATTTATTCATGCGAGAAGTATATACTAAATGTAATAATGTTTAAGTATAATTCAAAAAATAAATTATACAGAAGCGAGAACTCATGGAGATTATTCAAACAGCAGATGCTTTTAAAGCATTGGTTCAAGAGATAAAAACAACAACAAAAGGGTACAAAGACCCTTTGGCGTTTGGTATTTGTAGAGTAGATTTGGGGCAGTTAAATCTCTCAAAAACACTTCAAGCTACCTATCCTGTAGTAAATTGGAATGAAAATTTTGGAAGTGCGGCTATTTTTATCAGAGCATTGGCAGAACAAGGAGTTGAAGTTGATTTTACACAAAGCGAAGTTGTTTGTGATATTAACGCTGCTTTTTTGAAAAATTGTCTTAACGCATTTACTCCATATTCAGATGAAGCTTATGGGGATGCACACAAAAACATCCAAGTTGTCTCTGCACTCTACAACCAAGTTGTGACAAGCGGCTCAAAAGAGGGAGAGTTTAAAGTAGTTTTCATTTTTGCTGATGAGCCTCTTAAGAGTGTAGAAGCGGCATATCTCAAACTTTACGCCCTCTCCTTGGCAAAAGTTGCCATAAGAAGTATAAATCTAAATGGTGCTTTTGGCGCACTGCCAAATGTTGCATGGTCAAATGGCAAACCTATCGAACTTGAGTATCTGCGTGAATACGAAATAGAGCTTAAGCTCTCTGGCGAATATCCTCATGTTGATTTTGTAGATAAATTCCCAAGATTTTTACAACACATTATCCCAGCAGACAACACTCGTATCCTCGATACATCAAAAGTGCGTTTCGGTGCGCAACTTGCAGCAGGAACTACTGTTATGCCAGGGGCTTCATACATTAACTTCAATGCAGGAACAACAGGTCCTGTTATGGTTGAGGGACGCATCTCAAGCTCGGCGGTTGTAGGTGCAGGAAGTGACGTAGGCGGCGGTGCTTCTATCCTTGGTGTACTTAGCGGAACAGACGGAAATCCTATCACTATCGGAAAAAACACGCTTTTGGGCGCAAACTCAACTTGCGGTATCCCTCTTGGAGACGGGTGTATCCTTGATGGCGGTTTGGCGATTTTTGCAGGAACAAAGTTTCATATCAACGATGAAGAACTTTCCGAGATACAAGCGGTAAACCCTGATGCAAAACTTGACACTATCATGAAAGGCAAGGAGCTTGCAGGGATGAATGGGCTTCATTTTAGACAAAATTCTCTCACTGGAGAGTGTGTGGTTCAAAGAAGTACGAGAGAAGTAAAGTTAAACGCTGATTTACATTAAATTTTAGTTTTTAAAAAAAAAGGGGTGATATGAAAAATTTTGGTATTGATATTTGGGGAAATAAGAACTTCATTATTGAAGATGGTCAGATAAAGCTGAACTATAAGTGTATGCCGTCACTTTTGCAGATAGTAGAAGACATACGCTCTGAAGATGTCAGAGGACCGATTTTGCTGAGATTTCCACATCTTATCAAAAGTCAGATACGCACACTTTACTCCTATTTTGATAAAGCAATTGAGCAAAACAACTATCAGGGTGCTTTTAATGCTGTTTTTCCACTCAAAGTAAATCAATTTCCTCATGCCGTAGAAGCCGTAACATCACAAGGAGCGCAGTATAACTATGGTCTTGAAGCGGGTTCTAAGGCAGAGCTTATCCTTGCTATGAGCAAAACGCCTAGCGGTGCAAATATCACAGTCAATGGCTTTAAAGATAAAGAGATGATTACACTTGGCTTTATTGCGGCGCAAAGTGGACACAACATTACCATTACGATTGAGGGTTTGGGCGAACTTGAGACTATCATCGAAGTTGCAAAAGAGTGTAACTTAAAAGTGCCAAACATCGGCATAAGAGTAAGACTTCATAGTGCGGGAAGTGGTATCTGGGCAAAAAGCGGAGGTATGGATGCAAAATTTGGTCTAACTTCTACAGAGATAATTGAGGCTATCACACTGCTTAGAGAAGCGGAGCTTTTGGACTATTTGAGCATGATTCACTTTCATATCGGCTCTCAAATGTCCGATATCGCACCGCTCAAAAAAGCACTCCGTGAAGCTGGAAATATCTATGCAGAGCTTAAAAAGATGGGAGCAAACAAGCTTGATAGCATCAATATCGGTGGTGGTTTGGCGGTAGAGTACGACCAACACACACACTCAAACTCTCGCAACTACTCCATCGATGAGTTTTCAAGCAGCGTTGTCTTCTTGCTTGGCGAGATTATGAATGCAAAAAATGTTGCCCATCCAAATATCTTTACAGAATCAGGCAGATTTATTGTTGCTTCTCATGCCGTGCTTATCACTCCTGTTTTAGAGCTTTTCACGCAAGATTTTCAAGAGAAGCTGCTCAATTTCAAACCTGCCAATCCGCCGCTTATCGAAGAGCTTATAGAGCTTAACAAACTTCTCAACAACACAAACTGTATTGAGTACCTTCACGATGCGCTTGACCATATGGAGTCAGTTCTTACGCTTTTTGATTTGGGTTACATCGACCTTCAAGACCGCTCAAATGCTGAGATTTTGGTACACAATGTCATCAAAAGAGCGCTTTATCTCAAATCATCCAACCCGACTGATGAGCTTGCGCAACTTCAGGTAAAACTTCAAGAACGCTATCTTATCAACGCTTCTATCTTTCAAAGTTTGCCAGACTATTGGGGGCTTGGACAACATTTCCCTGTTATGCCACTGCACCATCTCAACACAACGCCTCTGCGTGCCGCTTCACTTTGGGATATCACTTGTGACAGTGATGGTGAAATCGGTTTCAACCCAGATAAGCCGCTCTATCTGCATGATGTCAACCTTGATGAAGAGGAGTACTTTTTGGGCTTTTTCAATGTCGGCGCATATCAAGAGACGCTTGGGATGAACCACAACCTCTTTACGCACCCCAGTGAATATACTATTATTATCGATGAGTATAACTATGAGATAAAAAATGCCGTTGAATCAAAAAGCATTTTAGATATCTTGGACACGCTTGGTTATGATGCAGTAAAAGTTTCTAAAAAACTTAAAGATGACCTTTCAAACTCCATTTTTATAACAGAGAAAGAAAAAAATGATACACTTGCAAAATTAGAGCTGTTTTTACAACAAAATGGTTATTTAAGAACCACGAACTAGGAGTTTATCTTTGGGACTTTTTGCTGAAATCAGAGAAGATTTTTCAAATGCTTACAACAACGATCCAGCACTCAACTCAAAATTTGATTTTCTCTTCAACTACCCAGGTGTCTGGGCGGTTGCATGGTACAGAGTGGCACACAGACTTTACAAGGCAAACTTTAAAAGTCTCGCAAGAATCATTATGGGGTTCAACCAAATCCTTACCAACATAGACATCCACCCAGGTGCCGTCATCGGAAAAAGAGTTTTTATAGACCACGGTACTGGTGTGGTTATCGGTCAGACAACCATCATAGAAGATGATGTTCTTATTTATCAGGGCGTAACGCTTGGCGGTGTTTCACTCACACAAGGCAAAAGACACCCTACTGTAAAAAAAGGTGCTGTTATTGGTGCGGGTGCTAAAGTGCTTGGCAATATTATCATCGGAGAGAACGCAAAAATCGGTGCAAACTCCGTTGTTGTCAAACCTGTTCCTGATAACGCAACTGCCATTGGCATTCCAGCTCATGTGATAGAAAAAGGAAGATGCAAAGAGCCTCTTATGCACAACTTGCTTCCCGACATCAACAAAGAGATGTTTGAGTATCTGCTTAAACGTGTTGCTGTTTTAGAACATATTTTGGTTGAAGACAACAAAGAGCTTTTAGAGCAAGATTTGGCACTTGAAAATATTTATGAATCCTTTATCAGAGCAATGAAAAATTAGGTTTTTTTTAGTATAATTCGCCCAATATTTCAAAGAAAAAGGGTTTCTTATGCTAAGTAATCGCGTAAATACTTTAACTGAATCAATTACGATTGCTATTTCAACGCTTGCTGGTGAGCTTAAAGCTCAAGGTAAAGACATACTTAGTTTCTCTGCTGGAGAACCTGATTTTGACACGCCTCAAGTTATCAAAGATGCTGCAATTGCCGCAATCAATGAGGGCTTTACAAAATACACCGCCGTTGAGGGTATCCCAGCACTCAAAACTGCCATCGCTAACAAACTCAAAAGAGACAATGGCTTAACATACGCTCCAAACCAAATCATCACAAACAACGGTGCAAAGCACTCTTTATTTAACCTTTTTGCAGCAGTTATTCAAAAGGGAGACGAGGTAATTATCCCTGCTCCTTACTGGGTTACATATCCTGAACTTGTCCTCTATCATGGCGGAACGGTTGTAGAGATTGAGACAAATGATGAAAGTGCATTTAAAATCACTCCTGAACAGTTAAAAAATGCTCTTACTCCAAAAACAAAGATGATAGTTCTTACAAGTCCGTCTAACCCGACAGGTTCTGTTTACTCAAAAGCGGAACTGACCGCTCTGGGTAAAGTTTTAGAGGGAACTGATGTTCTTGTTGCAAGCGATGAGATGTACGAAAAACTTATCTATGATGGTGAGTTTACATCTGCGGCGGCTGTGAGTGAAGATATGTTTAAGAGAACTATCACCATCAATGGTCTTAGCAAATCTGTTGCTATGACGGGTTGGAGATTTGGTTATATGGCGGCTCATCAAACAGAGATTATTCAAGCGACTAAAAAACTTCAAAGCCAAAGTACATCTAACATCAACTCTATCACTCAAAAAGCCGCAATTGTTGGTTTAAACGGTGATGCAGATGCGGATATCGAGAAGATGAGAGTGGCATTTAAAGAGCGTCGTGATGAAGCGGTAAATCTTATAAACGCAATTGATGGCTTAAGTGTTTATAAGCCTGATGGTGCTTTTTACCTCTTCATCAACATCAAAAAAGTATCCAATGATTCTATGGAATTTTGTAAGCAGCTTTTAGAGAAAAAAGGCGTAGCTTTAGTTCCAGGTGTAGGTTTTGGAAGTGAGGGTTATGCAAGATTTAGTTTTGCTACTGACATTGAAAGTATCCGCAAAGGCATCAAAAGAATCGAAGAGTTTGTAAAAGAGACTCACTCTAAATAACAAATTTCTCTAAAACAGGCAATTTCTTTAAGTTGAAATTGCCGTTTAAAAGCTGTTGTCAATGCAGATGATAAAGCTTTTTCCTCTCACTTGAACCTGCTATATTTAACTGTTTTCTATACTTGGCAATGGTACGTCTTACCATCTCCACTTTAAATTTATCTTGGATGAGTTCTAAGAGTTTCATATCGCTTAGCGGTTTTTTTCTATTTTCTTGTTTTACCAGATTTACTACAAACTCTTTTATAGCGGCGTTTGAGACGTCCTCGTCTATGGCGGTCGTGAAAAAATCTTTCATGGCAAATACGCCTCTGTTGCAGGCTATGTATTTGTTCGCTATGGCACGTGAAATAGTTGAGGGGTTATGTCCAAACTCATCGGCTAAAGTCTTAAGCGTAAGGGGCATAATCGCTCCGCCTGTGAAAAACTCATACTGATACTCGACTATCATCAACCCGACTTTATAAAGTGTTGCTTTTCTCATATCAAGAGCATCTACTAAACCTTTTGCCTCTTTGATTTTTTGAGAAACATACTCATGTTCAACACCGTAATTTGTGTTGATATTTATAGTTGGGTAGTAAGCATCGTTGAGTTTTACCTCAATTGAGTTGTCATCATTAAAGTAAATCATCAAATCTGGGATTACTTGCGATGACTCTTCTAGGTATTCTATGGCGGGTGGGTTTTTAAAAGTACCTAAAGCCCGCATAACCTCTGCAAAGTTTTTCTCATTTGAGTAAGCATAGATGTTTTCCAAATCGTTGATAACTTTAATGGTCAGTGCGTACGCTTCATCGCTTACATCGGAGCTATCAAGCTGAAACAAGAATGATTCTTGAAGATTTTTTGCGGCGATTCCGACAGGCTCTATATGTGCAAAACGCAGACGGATTTTTTCAAACTCTTCAAGCGTCATACCATTTTGATTGCAAAAAAGTTCACTCTCTCCCTCATAGTAGCCGTTTTCATCAAGGTTTGAGACGATAAAGTATGCCGCCTCTTTTGATTTGGGTGTGGGAAAAAGGCTTGAGTCTATCTGCTCATCAAGTACATCAAAAAGAGAACGGTGCTGGATGGTGAGTGCTTCTATCTGCTCTGTACGAGAGTTTGCCACAGAAGAAGAGATGATTTTTTTGGGTAAGAATCTCTCAAAATCCTCTTCAAACCCAGATTTTATCTCTACAACTGGATTTGCCTCCACAAAAGGCATCATTGCTTCGCCCAAATCACTAAGGCTTGAGTGCAAAATCGGTAGCCAATTGCGCAGGGTGTTGGAGAGTTTGTGCTTGTTTTCTACGCTCTGTGTCTGCCTTAGTTGCGCCATGGTTACTAAGCCTCTTAAAGCTTAAACTCCTCGCCCAAATAGTGTTTGCGAACATCCGCATTTTGTCCTATCTCTTTGCTTGTGCCGCTTGCTAAAAGCGAGCCTGATTTTATGACATAGGCTCTATCGCAAACATCCAAAGTTTCACGAACATTATGGTCGGTTATGAGTACGCCGATACCATAAGAGACAAGCTGTTTTATAACTGTTTGGATATCCATAACCGCTATGGGGTCAACTCCCGCAAAAGGCTCATCAAGAAGCAAAAACTTCGGTTTGTTGACTAAAGCACGGGCGATTTCAACACGGCGACGTTCTCCACCGCTGAGGCTTACTCCCTTGCGGTAGCGAATCGGCTCTATGTTAAACATATCGAGAAGCTCCAAAATCCTCTTCTCTTGCGCCTCTTTGTCTTTTATCTTTACCTCTGCAGCGATAAGAAGGTTCTCTTCAACGCTCAAATCTTTAAAGATAGAAGCCTCTTGCGGTAGATAACCGATACCTTTCAATGCTCTTTCATGCAGTGGCATGCCTGAGAGATTTTCATCATCAAAAAACACATCGCCACCACTTGCTTCTACAAGTCCGCAAATCATGTAAAAAGTAGTGGTTTTCCCCGCTCCGTTTGGTCCTAAAAGCCCAACAACCTCGCCGCTTTTGACTTCAAGGCTCATCCCTTTTACTATCTCTAAATCTTTTATCTTTTTCTTTAAGTCAACCGCTTTTAGTATGTGCATACTCTGTACTCTCTCTTCTCATCCGAAATTTTTTCTATGTCAACACTCATTACGTTGATATCTGCTTCCCTTAGCAGTGACACCAAAGCATCATCACCCCACTCTATAAAGTGAAGCCCCTCACGCTCAAGCTCCTCAAGCATCCCCAAAGCCATAAAATGCTCCAGCCCATGATTGTAAATATCATAGTGAAAAACTTTCTCTGCATAGGCATGTTGGAGTGAAAAAGTAGGCGATGTCACATCCTCGTCTATCCCCAGATGTGCTACTATCTTTTTGACAAGCGTTGTTTTTCCAGATGCCAAATCGCCACGTAAGATGACCACGCCGCTTTGAAAATGGGATGCGACATCGCTTACAACTTCATCCATGTCATCTAAAGAGAGGATATATTTTTTCATAGTTTGTTTGAAATCTCAATGATTTGCTGAAGTTTTGCTTTGGCATTTCCGCTTTTAATCGCCTCATGCGTCATCGCCAAGCCGTCTTGCAAGTCACGTGCCAAACCATCCACCATAAGTGCCGCTGCCGCATTTATCATCACTATATCTCTTTGCGCATCCGTTGCGTTTGAGGTAAAGATGTTGTGAAGTATCTGTGCGTTTTCTCTACCGTCTCCGCCCACGATAGCTTCAATCGGCGCTCTTTTTATCCCATGCTCTTGCGGGTCGATAACAAACTCATGGACAACACCATCTTTTAGTTGCGAAGCGTAAGAGAGTGCGCTGATACTTATCTCATCCATCCCCTCCTCAGAGCTTACTACAAGTGTTGAAGTCGCACCGTTTATCTTAAGAGCTTTCGCCATCTTTGGAACAAAGGATTTGTGAAACACGCCAAGAAGCGACTTTTTCGCTCCTGCTGGGTTTGTAAGCGGTCCTAAGATGTTAAAGATGGTCTTCTCAGAGATAGTTTTGCGTACAGGCATGATAAAGCGCATAGCAGGATGATGATTCCCAGCAAACATAAAGGTAAATCCGCTCTCTTCAAGCAGTCTCGCACTCTTATCTATCTCCAAATCAAGCCGCATTCCAAGTGCTTCAAACATATCTGCACTTCCCGATTTGGATGTAACAGAGCGGCTTCCATGTTTTGCTACCATACTGCCGCATGATGCGCAGAGGATGGCAACGGTAGAAGAGATGTTAAAACTCCCTATTTTGTCACCGCCCGTACCGACAATGTCGATGACTTTTGTGCGCAAAACTTCAGATATAGGAAGAGGAATCGCAAAAGAACGCATCACTGCCGCCGCCGCCGCAATCGTCTCTACCGAGGTGTTTGCATCAAGTGTAAGAGAGAGTAAAAACTCTCGCATCTCCTCATCGTTCATCTCATGCAAAAAGAGTGATGTAAACGCTTTTTTTGCTTCATCGTAACTCATGCTATCTCCTCAATATACTCGCTTTGCAAACTTTTTGGCGTTGATTTGGCTGTTGGGATTTGAAGCACTCGGTACTTTTTTGGTGCTTCAAGGTAGTTGATGGTTATGATAGAACCAACTTCCACATTTTTACTAGCCTTTGCAACTACGCCATTGACGAGTACAACACCGTTTTCTATCATATCTTGCGAAACAGAGCGTCTTTTTGTAATGTTTACACTGTTTAAAAATTTATCTACTCTCATCCATACCCACAAAACTTTTTTTGTGTATTGTAGAGTATTGAAACTGAAAAGAATGTAATAGTTGGAACATTTTTTGCGTCATGTAAAAAAACAGTAAATAAAAACAATTTATGTTATACTAAACGCAAACTTTTTCTAAAGGGTGCTTAGGTTGCTAAAATTTCACCTCAATAAAAAACTTTTTTGGGTTATTGCTCTTCTTATCATTGTTGCCAATTTCTTTTTGACACTTTATGTTTACGACCATACACAAAAAGCGATTGAAGTAAGGGCATTTGCGAGAGGCGAATCACTCAAAGAGTACCTCCTCTCCATGCGTTATGTTTACCATCAGCAGTTTTTAAAAAGCGGCTTAGATATCAACGAAACAACTGTTGGTTTTCTGCCCGCACACGCTTCAACACGTATTAACGACAAATTTGCCCAACTCTCAAAAGATGGTATAACTATTAGAAATGTTACAGACAAGCCGAGAAACCCAAAGAATACGGCAGATGCTTTTGAACTTGAAGCTATAGAGTACTTTAAAAAGACAAAAAGCGACAAAGCGCAAATCAAAAAAATCATCCAAAACAATCAAGAGATTTTGCACTACACCTCACCGCTTATAATAGAGAAGTACTGCATCTCTTGCCATGGAAAAAAAGAGGAGGTTCTTCCATCTATCTTAAAGATGTACGATACCGCTTATGACTATAAAGAGGGAGATATTCGTGGGATTACAAGTATCAAAATTCCTGTTAAGAACCTAGAAAAAGAAGCTCTCAAGAGCTTCTTTCAAACTGCATTTTTTACATGGAGTACTATTTTACTACTGCTTATCGTCGTCTATTTTGCCATCAACAAACTCACAAAACAAGAAGTAACACAAAAAGCACTTCTTCAAAAAGAGGTGGAAGAAAAAACTGCGGATTTGAGTGAGAAAAAAGAGAAACTTGAAGTTGCCTATACCCAGCAAAAACATCTCTTCTCCATTCTTAGAACCGTGGCAGACTGTAACCAAATCCTCATAACAGCGCAAAGCGTGGAAGAGCTTATCCACAAAACTGCTCTCTCTATGCATGACAACACAACATTTGCAAGTGTAAAAATCTCTCTTGTTGAGGGAGAAAAACTTGTCGTAAAAGTCTCTGCGGGGCTTGATGAAGACTTGCATCTTTTTCCTATTGAAGAGGATGTATGGAAGAGTAACGCACATCTTCACATCAAGCATGACAGCAACAAACTAGCCCTAGCTTGTAAAGAGCGCATACAAAAATACAATCTAAATGAGGTATATGGGGTACCGCTCAAAAAAGATTACCATGCGAATGACTCTTTTGGTGTTTTGTTGATTTGTACCGCACAAGAAGATGGTCTTAGTAAAGAAGAGTTAGATATGATTGATGAGTTGGCGGGCGATATCGGTTTTGCTATCAACTCTTTTAACCAAAAAGAGGCAATCAACCAACTCTCTTACTATGATACGCTGACTTACATCCCAAACCAAAGGCTCTTTGAAGGGCATCTTGCACAGGCTCTTGTAAGCAGTGATAAACATCTCAATTATGGTGCGCTTCTCTTTTTGGATTTCGATGACTTTAGAAATATTAACGATTTGACAGACAAGAACACTGGGGATACTATTTTACAAGAGATAGCACAAAGGCTGAGTGTTATGACACATCAGGAGTTTTTTGTGGCGAGACACAGTGGGGATAAATTTCTCATTTTACTCGAAAATCTCTCAAGCATCGAAAATGAAGCTGCTATTTTAGCAAAAAACGGTGCGCAAAAAATTCAAGAGAGTATCAATGTACCTTTTATGGTGGAAGAAAAAGCTCTCTATCTTACTTGCAGTATAGGCATAGTCCTCTTTTTAGACCACAAAGAGAGCGTAAATAAACTTCTAAATGAAGCAGAATATGCGATGAGGACTGCAAAAAATGAGGGAAAAAACACTATCCGTTTTTATAATGAATCATTGCAAGGTATGACAAAATCTCGTCTTGAGATGCTTCAACGCCTCAAAGAAGCAGTTGTAGAGAAGCATCTGATGCTCTATTTTCAAAAACAGTTTGACAAAGAGCGTAATGTCATAGGTGCAGAGGCACTTTTGCGCTGGAGATGCTCTGTTCTTGGATTTGTCTCGCCTGCTGAGTTTATCCCTCTTTCAGAAGAGTCTGGGCTTATCAAAGAGATTGGGGAATTTGTGCTTGAGAGTGCGACAGATGTACTTTTACTTTGGAGCAAAGAGGATGCAACAAAAGAGTGGCGTATGTCGGTCAATGTAAGCCCGATACAGTTTAGGGGGGAGCATTTTGTATCAAATATAAAAGCACTTGTAAAGAGAAAAAACATCGAACCATCCCTACTTAGAATCGAACTTACAGAGGGTGTTTTGGTGGCAAATCAACAAGAGGCAATGCAAAAAATCCTAGAACTTAAAGAGTTTGGATTTTCTATATCCATAGATGATTTTGGTACTGGATACTCTAGTCTTGTTTACCTCAAAAATCTCAAAATTGACGAACTTAAAATCGACCAATCTTTTGTATTTGGACTAGAAAAAAACAACTCTGACGCAACCATCATCAAAACAATTATCATGATGGGAAATGCACTTGGTTTTGAAGTTATCGCTGAGGGAGTGGAGAGTGAGGAGCAGTTTGACATCCTCTCATCGCTTGGATGCAACCATTTTCAGGGATATTTACTGGCAAGACCTTGCCCGTTGGAGGAGTTGTGATTACTCGGAAGTGGGGCTTTAGCCCCGCCCCTCTGATGAAGATTCTTAAAACTGTGGTTGAAGAAACGGAATAACCTGCTTTTTACGGCTAAGCACGCCATCAAGCCACGCTTGGTTTTCTTGAAGTTTAGTTTTAAATGCGGTTTCTACTTTGCTAGCGTCATCACTCAAACAGAGAAGCTGTGACCCCTCTTTCATGATATCT
Source organism: Sulfurimonas sp. (assembly GCA_030247515.1). Taxonomy (GTDB): domain Bacteria; phylum Campylobacterota; class Campylobacteria; order Campylobacterales; family Sulfurimonadaceae; genus Sulfurimonas. Next base: position 25,726 of record JAOTSA010000011.1, read on the forward strand.
GTTAAAAGAATGATGATAGTATGAAGCCCATCTTCCTCTTTCATCAGTTGCATATCTGCGAAAAGTTCTGGGATTCTGCTCTCTAAAACAGAGATATCCACCATCTCAAGCTGCCCTACTCCCACACGTGTACCGTTCATATCAAAGGCTTTGTAGTCTCTTGTGTTTAAGTTTCTAGCACTTGCACCATCAACAGCCGATTTTGCGATAAACATCTCCATCGCAAGAGTTTTATAATCCTCTATACCACAAATCTCTGCAAGCTCTTTTACCGCTTTTGTGTCCGCTTTTGTACATGTTGGAGATTTGAAGATAACCGTGTCGCTAAGTATGGCACACATCATCATCCCTGCGATATCTTTTGGAACAGCAACTTTGTGGTAGTCGTACATCTCTTTAATAACTGTGTTAGAACATCCTATCGGGCGAATCCAGCACTCTAAAGGTGTATCTGTCGTGATGTCGCCGAGTTTGTGGTGGTCAACGATACCCAAAATAGTCGCTTCTTTGATGTCACTAGGAGCTTGTGCAAGGTCTGAAAAATCAACCAAATAGACTTTTTCGCCCGCATAAGAAGTTTTGAGTTCAGGTGCAGTCATGCCAAACTTTTCAAGGATAAACTCAGTCTCAGGAGAGATGTCGCCTTGACGAGTAGCGATACACTCCTCACCGATTTGGTTTTTAAGATATGCTAAAGAAATAGCACCTACGATAGAGTCAGAGTCTGGGTTTGTGTGACCAAAAATATATGTTGCCATAAGAGAAAGCCTTTGTTTTTTTTGCAATTATACCAAAGAGTGTTAACAAAAAACTTCTTATTAGATTCCAAATCGAGTTTGGAATGACGAGATTTATGAGGTTTCGTCATCCAGAAACACAAATCGTCATCCTGAACTTGATTCAGGATCTAGATTATGAAAAGAACTTTAGTGAAAAATGCTATAATTTTTGAATGAACGAAACACTAAGTGCGCAAAGCACAAATCTTCTTTTTTATCATAGTTTTATAGCCTTTGGCGCATTGCTCGCTCTAGTTATGCTTGTACATATGCTCTACCATAGACGCACGCCCAGTGCCATCATAGCGTGGATTTTATCTCTTATCCTTATCCCATACATTGCAATGCCTCTTTACTTTATCATTGGGCTTAGAAAAAGAAAGAACAGATATAAAAAGAGTGCACTCTTTAAAAGCCAGACATTTACGCACCGCATGAGTAACGAAACATTTACGCTTTATACTGATGGTGTTGCGTTTTACGAGGCATTTATGAACTGTATCAAAGAGGCGAAACACTCCATCTCCATCAGTGCTTATATCTTTGAGTATGACAAAACAACCAAAGAGATTATTAAAGCGTTGGTGCAGAGAGCAGATGATGGCGTGGAGATAAAGATACTCCTTGACTCTCTAGGCTCTATCCTCCTCTACTTCACGTGGTACAGACTGGGAGTGCTTAAAAATGCAGGCGTGAAAGTGAGGTTTTTTATGCCCATTTTTCAAATGCCACTAAGAAATTACATCAACCTCCGCAACCATAGAAAAATCTATATTTTTGACAATGAAAAAGTTTTAAGCGGCGGAGCAAATCTCTCGGATGCCTATCTGGGAGCCCTGCACCAAAAAGAACGTTGGGAAGATATCATGTTTTTGGTTGAGGGGGCATCGGTGAGAGATTACTTTGATATCTTTGCCTCTGACTGGTTCTATGCTTCTGGTGAAAAGATGCACTTTACGCATAAAAAGCAGGAAGCTCATGGCGAAAATCTTTTACAGGTTATCCCATCTGGTCCAGATGTAAATCAAGATATTTTATACGAGATGCTTCTCTCTGGTATCTACCAAGCGCATAAGAAAATCACTATCATAACGCCCTACTTTATCCCAAACAGCTCTCTTATGGAAGCACTTATCATCGCCCATCATAGAGGAGTTGATGTCAAACTCATTACCCCAAAAGAGGCAAATCACACTATCGTAAACCTCGCAAGAAGCTCCTACATGCGAGAGCTTGAAGAGGCGGGGATAAAAATCTATCTCTATAATGGCGCAATGCTTCATGCAAAAGCGATTCTTTTTGACGAGGAGAGCGTTTTGCTCGGGAGTGTCAACTTTGACAACAGAAGTCTTTTTCTCAACTACGAGGTAGCAACGTTTGTCTATAGCCCAAAAATCATTCGAGAGATTGAGATTTGGAGTGATGGACTTATGGCAAACGCATCATTTGGAACGAAAAATGTCTCCACACTCAAAAGAGTTTTTGAAAATCTTATGCGCATTATCGCACCGCAACTCTAAAAAAATGTTTCTTCCAAACAGCCTTATAAAATCACTCAAACATCAAGAGAACCATCTTGAAAAAGAGTTTTCTCTTTTATGCTGGAATGTCGCAAAATTGACACTAAAAAGTCACTATAAAGAGTTTTTAAACACTCTTGTAGAGGGCTATAAACTAGATATTTTGCTTCTTCAAGAGGTTAAAAAAAGCCTCTCGCATGAGCTTGAGCTTCATGATTACTCTTATATTTTATCGCCAAATATCGAGACTAAAAACCATATTTTCGGTGTTTTGAGCGCATTTAAGAGTTCATGTCATGGCGAACTCTCTTTGCTTACAAAAAAGCGTGAACTGCGATGCGCAACACACAAAACAACACTCCTCACACACCACAAAATCTCTGAGCATACAACGCTTCTCATAGTAAATCTCCACGCCATAAACTTTGTACATAACAGTGACTTTAAAAATGAACTTAGAGAGATTTACGAGGCTATAAAAATGCACAACGGAGCGATGATAGTGGCGGGAGATTTTAACACTTGGAATCTAAAAAGAGTTCACTACTTGGAGGAGTTCAGCAACGATTTGGAGCTGAAAAAGGTAGCTTTTGAGAGCGAGAAAGATATCAAGAAAGTTTTTTCCAACTCGCTTGATTATATCTTTTACAGAGGTTTGGAAGTCACTTTTGCAACCGTGGTTGACAGCAAAAAAATCTCCGACCATAACCCTATCATTGCAAAGTTTTGTACTGTTTGAGACGATTATATTTAGATACAATTATGGAGTGAAAGCAGAAATGTGAGTAGCAGAAACCAAAAGGAGATAAGATGAAAAGGGATTTCATCGATACGCTCTTAAAGGTTTTGAAAGCTATCTATCTGATACTTCAAATCCTAAAAGAGTTTTGAGAGAGGGGGACTGCAACCCCTCCTCTATCCTTTTGTGACAAAATCATACCATAAAACAAGGAAATGCAATGTTAGAGTTTATAAAATCCATAGATACCGAAATCATTTTAGCTCTTATAGTTATAATTCAAGGCTACATGCATAGCAACCTTGTAAAAAGAGTAAAAGCACTTGAAGATGAAAAAGTGCATTGAACATTTAGAGTTTACTCTATAAACTCCACAACTTCATCAAAAGAGAGCCGTAACTGTGGTGATTGTTCATTGACTCTGTATCCAAAAGGAATGATGAGTGAGAGCTGATATGCTTTAGTATCAAGCTCTAAAATCTCCTCCACACGCTCTTTTTCAAACCCCTCTATCGGGCAGCTGTCGATGCCTAGCGTTGCGGCGCATGTCATCATATTTGCAGCGGCGATATAGGTCTGTCTTGCACTCCAGCAGAGCGTATTTGTGTCACTCTCAAGTGTTGTTTTGAGATGTTTTGCGTACAAATCTATATAAAAATCAAACTTCTCTTTTGGCATCTCTCTTCTTTGAAACCTCTTTGCAGGCACGCCAGACTCCACTCGCAAACTCTCAATCGCCACCAAGATAACCACCAAATGCGAACAGGTCGTGATTTGTGGCTGATTCCAACAAAACGGTCTTAGTTTGGCTTTTAGCTCCTCATTTGTGATAACCAAAAACCTCCACGGCTCCATCCCAAAAGAGGACGGCGACTTTCGCCCCGCTTCAAGTATCTCTCTTATCTCTTTGTCAGATATCTTTTTGCTCTCATCAAAAATCTTGCACGCATGCCTAAAATCCATCGCTTGGCTAAATGTTTTGCGCATCTTTTACCTCTTTTTATTTTCCAAAATTATATACTTCCAAATTAAATAACAAGGGAACTTCTTGGAAAATTTCGCACTTATTTTTGTAGCCATTTTTCTTGGGTATGTTATGGGGAGAATGGGGGCTTTTTCTGGGGAAGCACCGCTTGTTTTAAACAAGTTTATCCTCTACATCTCCGCTCCTGCGCTTGTTTTGCAACAGATTCCAAAACTTACCCTCTCGCTTGAAGTTTTGATACCTGTTTTTCTTGCTTGGAGCGTTATGAGCATAAGCGCCGTGGCTATCTTTTTTTTCTCTAAGTTTTTCAAATTTTCCAAAGAGGTGACTGGCTCACTTATGCTTGTGGCAGTTTTGGGAAACAGTTCTTATCTTGGCATCCCTATCGTGAGTGCCTATTTTGGGGATGGGGCACTCGGTTATGTGCTTATGTACGACCAACTAGGTACGTTTATAGCACTCTCGACTTATGGAACTTTTGTCTCTATCTACTACGCAAGCGCAAAAGAGATACACATTCGGCTGCTTTTGCTTAAAATCATCTCTTTTCCCCCTTTTTTGGCACTCCTTGCGGCACTATTTTTGATGGGTACTGCTTTTCCTCCCATCGTAGAGAGTGTGCTTGTTTCGCTCTCAAGTACCATCATTCCACTCGCACTTGTTGCAGTTGGGCTTGGACTGCGCTTTAAACTTCCAAAAGAGGAGATACTGCCCTTTAGCGTAGCACTTGTTGTGAAACTCATCTTTGCACCCATCATTGCCATCGCTCTTTGTGCTCTTTTTGGCTGGAACTCTTTGGCGGCAAATGTTTCCATCATGGAAGCATCCATGGCACCTATGATAACAGCCGCCGCCGTTGCCTCTATGGCGGGTCTCGCTCCTCGTCTTAGTTCTGCCATCGTTGGGTATGGCATCATCCTCTCGCTTGGAACTACATGGGTAGTGCATTATTTGATAACTTAGGAGATTTTATGGAGTGTTATTGCGGCAGTAAAAAACATTTTAGTGCGTGTTGTGAGCCTTTTTTGGATGGTAAAGAGTTGCCTGCAACACCTGAAGAGCTTATGCGTAGCAGATATAGTGCTTATGTGGCTGGTAACGGTGCTTATATCGTGGCTACATCCGTCAAAGAAAACCGCTTTGAGGAGGATATCTCGCTTATAGAGGAGTATGCAAGAAGCATAGAGTGGCTTGGGCTTGAAGTGCTTACGGCAAAAGAGAAAACAGTGGAGTTTAAAGCCTACTACAAAGATAGCGATGGCATAAAAGTGCAGCATGAAAAGAGCAATTTTGTTTATGAAGATGGTATGTGGCTCTATCAGGACGGAAAAATCTTCAACTCTAAGATAGAGCGCAATGCGCCATGTCCATGCAAAAGCGGCAAAAAATATAAAAAGTGTTGTGAAATAAAAAAATTAATATAGTTTTTGATATGATATAAAGATTTGATAGATGGGATAGCAGTTGTGTATGTGTTAAAAATATTTTTTTTACTCTTTTTCTTTATTTACCCTCTTTACGGTTCACAAAAAGCAAAAATCTTTGTTTTGCACTCCTATTCGCAGGAGTATGAGTGGACAAAAAACCAACACTCCTCTTTTGTATCGACACTTGAAAAAAGCACCCAAGAGGTTGAGGTTTACAGTGAGTACCTTGACACAAAACGGGTAAATTTTACCCCAGAGTATCAAAACAAATTTATCGAATATCTAAAAACAAAATACGCTGATGCAACCCCAAACCTTATATATGTTTCAGATGACAATGCCCTAAAATTTATCCATGAGCATTATGAAGAGCTGTTTCAAAACAGTACAAACAAAATACCTGTATTTTTTTCTGGCATCAACGATTTGAGTATGCATGAAAAACTCCCAAGCGATATTTACGCAGGAGTGTATGAGCTAAAAGAGATAAAACCAAATATAGAGCTTATAAAGCAGTTTTCTCCACAAACAAGGGATGTTTACATTGTTGGTGACAACTCAAATACCTATGAGTTTATAAAAAAAGAGATTCAAACCCAAGAGGCTGTTTTTGCAAATTTGAAATTTCACTATATTGGAGATGATGAGATTTCAAAGATTGAGAAGCAGTTGCCAAACAAACCTAGAAGTTTTGTTATCTTGACAACCATCGGCAATATAAAAGATGAAAAAAAGAGTCTGCTTTTGCCAAAAGAGTCTATACAGAGGATGAAACAAAATAGAGAGCTTATCATCCTTAGCATGGAAGATGCCTATATGCACAAGGGTGTTGTTGGCGGATATGTAACAAGCGGCTTGCGACAAGGTGAGGGG
>JAOTSA010000148.1 GCA_030247515.1 Sulfurimonas sp.
CAACATTCCGACTATCTTTATCACTTCGCTTGATTCTGCTGTTGATTTAAAAAAAGGGTTTGATTTGGGGTGTGATGATTACCTAAAAAAACCCTTTGACCTCATAGAACTCGACGCAAGAATAAACTATCTTATAAAAATGCACAATCTAAACTCTACGCATATTGTTATAGACGCTACTCGTTATCTTGATAAATTGACTCACACGCTTGTTAAAGAGGGCGAAAAAATAAAATTATCCAAAAAAGATTTTGAAATGATTGAGTATTTTTTATCGCAAAAAGATAAAATTATCTCACATGCAGAGTTAGCTGCCAATATCTGGATAGACGGCGAAGTGCCGAGCGATGCAACGCTTAGAACCTATATAAAAAACATAAGAGCGCACCTTGGCAAAGATTTTATAACAACCATAAAAGGAGTCGGCTATCGAATTAACCTCTAGTGAAAAAAAGTCGCTTTATGGCTTTTTAGGACTTTACCTTAGTTCATCAATCTTTTTAATTCTCTTTATCGCCGTTAGCTTTTACGGCTATGAATCTTCAAATATTGTTTCCATAAAAAAAGAGAAAATGCAAAATCTGGCACTCGGTCTCTCTTCAAAAATCGTCTCGTCATATATGAATTCTCAGCCGTTAAACATTGAGAAAACAGACGAATACGAGATAACGCTCTATGATAAAAATAGAGCCGTTATCTATGGTTTGGATTCAGAGGAGATAGAGATTAAGCAGGACTTTTACGAGGATGATGAGTTTGAGTATTTTGTAGATGTTAGTCCGCAGCTTCATCACGGTGTAAAGTATTTGGTCGTTAAAAATAAAAAAGCAAACAAGCAAATTTCCAAATTGATTCAAAGCACGCTTCTTATCGCTACATTTTCGGTTGTTCTTATCATAATCGTCGGCTACTTCTTAGCAAAGATGTTTTTAAAACCGATACAAAACGAGAGAATTAAACTAGACAAATTCATAAAAGATACGACGCATGAACTAAACACCCCGATTACCGCAATTTTAATGAGTATTGAGAGGCTTAAAAAAGAGAATATTGATGAGAAGATTTTAAAAAGAGTTGACATCAGCTCAAAGCGAGTTCAAAAAATATACTCAGATTTAACATATCTGTTGCTGGAAAATGAAAATCAAATCGTAAAGCAAATCAACCTAAGAGAGATTGTAGAAAATGAACTTGCTCTTTATGAGGATTTGGCATCCAAAAAATCATTGACGGTAGATAAAAACCTCTCAGACGCTTTTGTGATGATTGATGAGGTAAGCGCAGAGCGGCTCATGAGCAACCTGCTCTCAAATGCCATCAAGTACAACAGACACGGCGGTAAGATAGAACTAAAGCTCACCGCAAACGAGTTTACTATCAGCAACAGTGGTACGGGGATAAAAAAAGAGCAACAGGATAAAATTTTTGAGAGATTTTACAGAGCCAACGAATACGAAGGCGGCTTTGGCATAGGGCTTGACATCGTAAAAAGGGTATGCGGAAGATATAAGATAAAGATAGATATAACTTCCGTAGAAAACGGCTTGACAACGGTTACATTGAGGTTCACAACTCCCCTCTAAATGCACTGTCTAGGATGGAAGCTTTCAGGGCTTTGAGGCTCTCCATCTTCTCTTTTTGACACATCATAGTCCAGCTAACCCCGTCATCTCTTCTTAATATGTCTGTTATTCTGTTTATTTTAGATTCCAAATTTTGCCTTTTGTTGTGTGTAAATTTTTTAGTTTTTTTGACATAACTGTCATTACATGTAAAGATTTTTCTATTTTCTTTACATGTAATCAAGAACGTGTAAAGATTTTGCCATTTTCTTTACATGTTTTTAAATAAATCAAATAATTTTGTATGGACATAAAAAATATCTTTGCCAATTTTCTGACCACTAAGAACTCCTATATTTTCAAGCTCTTTAAGATAATTTGTTGCCGTTGGTCGTGAGACATTTAATTGTTCTTCAATAAATGCTCTTTTTGTATAAGGATTATAAAAAAGTGCTTCTAGCAAATCTTTACTATAGATTTTTGGCTTTTTTTCTAAAATGAAACTTTTTGTTTTTTCCAACAAAGCTTCAATATTTTTGATGGTTTGAATAGTCTCTTTTGAAATCTCTTCAATACCTTTTAGCATAAAAAGTATCCATTCATGAAGCCCATCATTAAAGCTCACATCATTCAAAAGTCTGTAATAGTTTGCTTTATTTTTAATAATATACCGACTCAAATACAATATAGGCATATCCAATAATCCCTCTAAAACAAGATATAAAATATTGATAATCCTGCCCGTTCGACCGTTGCCATCATAAAATGGATGGGTAGCTTCAAACTGATAATGAATAATTGCCATCTTTACCAAACTGTCAAAATCATTCAAACTTGCATCATTAATATACTCGCTCAAATTTGCCATCAAGTCGATGATGTCTTGCGGATTTTGCGGCGGTATGAGTTTTATCTCTCCAGTTTTTGGATTTTTTAGAACAGTTCCACTCTGCTTTCTAAATCCTGCATCGTTTTGCTCTAAAGTCGCTTGAATCTCTTTTATATGATTTACACTCAGAACTCTTTTTGTTTTTATAATTTCAAAGCCCAAATACAAAGCATCTTTGTAGTTTTGCACTTCTTTAGTATTAC
>JAOTSA010000149.1 GCA_030247515.1 Sulfurimonas sp.
GTCTAGGTGGCTATAGAGAGAGGGAAACGCCTGGCTCCATTCCGAACCCAGAAGCTAAGCCTCTCATCGCTGATAATACTGATCCTTACAGGGTTGGGAACGTAGGTCGCTGCCTAGTTGATCATTTACTCTTACTTCTTACAAATCAATCCCAAATTAAACTTATTACTTTATTTACTCTTTGTATATTCAAGCAAGTTCTTTGCAATTTAAAATTAACTCTTCTTTATATAAAACTTCTACACTTCCGCCATTTTTTAGTTTTCCAAAGAGTATCTCATCACTTAATTTGTTTGTTATATTGTCCGTGATATATCTTTTTATAGGTCTGGCACCCATCTCTGGGGAGTATGAACTCTCGGTTATAAACTCTACGGCATTTGGAGATAAAGTTACAGTGATTTTTTTCTTTTTTAGCTCACTGTTTAGCTCATCTATAAATTTATTTACAATCTCTTTTACAACTTCGTTATCTAGTTGTTTGAACTCTACGATAGCGCTTAACCTGTTTCTAAATTCAGGTGTAAAAAAAAGTTTTAACTCCTCATTTTTTGAGAGTGAACTGTCTTTATTGAATCCCATTACGCTTCTGGAAGTTGCGCCGATGTTTGATGTCATAATGAGTATAACATTTTGGAAATTGGCTTTATAGCCGTTGTTGTCGGTAAGAGTGGCATTGTCCATAATCTGTAGTAAAATATTTACCAAATCAGGGTGTGCTTTTTCTATCTCGTCTAGTAGTAAAACCGTGTAAGGGTGTCTTTTTATCGCTTCTGTAAGCAAACCGCCCTGTTCATACCCGACATAGCCCGGAGGTGCGCCGATAAGGCGGCTAAGAGCATGTTTTTCCATATATTCGCTCATATCAAATCTCTCAAAATTAATGCCGAGTATTTGACTAAGAGAGAGTGCTAGTTCTGTTTTTCCAACGCCTGTCGGTCCTGAAAACATGAATGAAGCGATAGGCTTGTTTGGTGGGGTAAGACCAGCTTTGGATATTTTTATGGCTTTTGCCACCTCTGCAACTGCTTTGTCTTGACCGATTACCTTTTTTCGCAACTCCTCTTCCAAGCTGATGAGGGAGAGTGTTTCGTCTTTGGTTACTTTTGAGCTTGAGATGCCTACTATTTTTGAAACAGTGTTTTCAATATCGTGTGACTTGACTACTCTTTTTTTCTTGTTATTTAGATGAAATGATGCGGCAGTCTCATCTATTAGGTCAATTGCTTTGTCCGGCAAAAATTTATCGGTAATATATCTTTTTGACAAATCTATAGCAGTTTTTAGAGCTTTATCTGTAAATATCACATTATGATGCTCTTCATATTTGCTCTTTAACCCTTTTAAAATTTTATAAGTTGTTTGGGCTGATGGCTCGTTTATATCAACTTTAGAGAATCTTCTGCTTAGTGCTTTGTCTTTTTCAAAACCGTTTCTATACTCTGCAAATGTCGTAGCACCCATACATTTTAACTCACCAGAAGCTAAAGCTGGTTTTAGCTGATTTGCCGCATCCATAGTTCCGCTTGTTGATCCTGCACCGATTAAAGTATGGATTTCATCGATGAACAAAATAGCATTAGGAATTGATTTTAGCTCATCCATGATGCCTTTTAACCGTTTTTCAAAATCCCCTCTATATTTTGTGCCTGCTAACATCGCACCCAAATCTAGTGCAAAAAGCTCACTGTTTTGTATGATGGGAGGAACTTTTCGTGCGACAATATTTAGTGCTAGTCCCTCTGCAATAGCCGTTTTTCCGACTCCTGCTTCTCCGACTAAAATAGGGTTATTTTTCTTTCTGCGGCATAAAATCTGGGTAACTCTTTGTATCTCGTCATCCCGTCCGATTACGGGGTCGATTTTCCCCTCTTTTGCTTTTTGAAGAAGATTTATGGAGTATTTTTGCAGATAAGATTCTTTTGCGTTATCGCTTTTAGGCTCTTCGTTATGTGAGATAGTCTCTAAAATATCAAGCCTTGAAATATGGTATTCGTTTAAGAGCATGTAGGCAAAAGAGTTCTCTTCTTCGTATATAGCGACGAGCAAATCGCCTATGTCGGCACTCTGCTGCCCTGATGTTTGGATATGTTTTATCATTCTATCTATCATCCTAGATAGTGCAACGCTCTCAAAAGGCTCTTCATTTATATTTGGAGGGAGAGTGTTTATGTTTGAGTAGATATAGCTTTTGATAAGCTCTTTCATCTTTGCAACATCGCCGCCGCATGTAAAGATGATTTTTGCACCCTCGGGGGAGTTTAAAAGTTGATAAAATACATGCTCTATGGTGATGTACTCATGATTTAGCTCTTTTGCGTAGATAATTGATTTTTGGAAAACTTCGTTTAATGAGTAACTAATCATTACTCTTCCTCCATTTGGGCTCTTAGCGGAAAACCGTTGTCTCTGGCTTTTTTATGAACTTGAGCTACTTTTGTTTCTGCAATCTCATGCGTATAGATGCCGCATATACCTTTGTCTTTTTTATGAATCTCAAGCATGATAGCCTCAGCCTCTGTAAAACTTTTATGAAATATGCTCATCAAAATATCTATAACAAACTCCATAGAAGTATAGTCGTCATTTAAAAGAAGCACTTTGTATTTTTTAGGATATTTAAGCGATATCTCGTTGATGGTTTCTAATTCTG
>JAOTSA010000150.1 GCA_030247515.1 Sulfurimonas sp.
TTTCTGATTTCATTGTTTTTATCTACATGCACTAAGTAGTACGGTTCAAGAGAGAATCCATCTGCACCAGTTTGAGGTTTAAGTGATTTCACACAAAACACCACGCCTTTTTCTATCTCATCTGAAACGATGCTATGGATTCCAAGCGGTGCATTTTCAAGTGTTTGTTTGTGAACTTTTAGATACTCCATCAAATCCATTCTAAAATCATTGAGCGTTAAATCAGTGATTGAAATGCCACCGCTTACATCTTCAAGATCTATCACTTTGTTTTGAAGTTCTTTGAGCTGTTTGGCTCTGTAGCTCAAATCACTTACCTCTTTGTTTGAGGTATCTATGATATTTTCTTCTCCTGTCGCCGATACATCCAAAAGTACCATTCGCCCACTTACACGGCTCTCTAAGTTGATATACTCATCAAGCTCCATATTTGCCCAAAAATTTACTAGCTGGATTGTTTCATTTTTGCTTCCAAGCCTATCAATCCTTCCAAATCTCTGAATAATTCTAACAGGGTTCCAGTGGATGTCGTAGTTTACAAGGTAATCACAATCTTGTAGGTTTTGTCCTTCGCTGATACAATCTGTTGCAATTAAAATATCTATCTCTTTTGTGGCATGCGGATCTGTTTTATCTCTGCTTTTTGAGATGGGTGAGAAATGTGTAAGAAGTGAATTTAGGTCTTTGTTTTTTGTGGGCATGGTTGTTTGGTTGTTGCCGCTTCCAGTAATCAAACAACTCTCTAAGCCGAACTCATTTTTTGCCCATAAAGCGATATGTTCATAAAGATACTCGGCAGTATCTGCAAAAGCGGTAAAAATGATAACTTTTTTATTGTTTGGATTGAGTGGATTGTTTATTTTTTGTATGATGTTCTCTTTGAGAGTTTGGAGTTTTTCATCTCTTGAAGCATCCACTTGGAGAGAACTTCCTAAAAGCTCTTCAATCTTTTGCAAATCGTTTTGTAAATCTTGCTTCCATCTGATTTTATCTACATCTTGAATCAATACTTTGATTTTATTGCCAACAAGTTGCGAAGCAAACTCATCGCTCTCAATATCAACATCTATAATACTTTGCTCTTCATAAGTGCCATTTTCACTCTCCAACATATCAACAATTTTTTGATTGTTTTGCATCAACTTTATAAGCGTTAGTGAAAAAGAGTTGATAGAACTTTCCATCCTTTTAAAGAGGTTCACTCGCATCAAATGAATCAAAGAGTTCTCTCTATCTATCTGTTTAAAAACTTGCCCATTACCTAAGTCAATGTCATATTTGTGAGAATACTCTTCTTGTTTATGTGGATAAACATATTTGAGTGGCGAATAAGCAGATAGAGTAAGTCTTCTTATGGTTTTATTTATCTCTAAAAGCGGCGGAAATGCATTTAAGGTGTCAATGTCTGGTTTGAGATTTGTCGGCTTATTTCTGTTTGGAAACTTGCCTATGCTTGTTGTATCGTAATACTTCTCAATGTGTTTTCTGCTTCGTGCTATGGTTATTAAGTCGAGTAATTTAAAATAATCAAAATTGAGACTATCGAGCAGCTTTTTTGTCGTTCGCTCATCTTCACTTAGTTTGAGCCAACTGTTAAATTTATTTTGAGATTTTCTAAGTGTTTGATCAATAGATTTTATGCCGACATCTTTAAAGGCTTCATCATTCGCTTCGGTGATAAATGCAACTTGATTTTTAAGATCTGTCAAACGGTTATTTACTGGAGTAGCCGAGAGCATCAAAACTTTTGTCTTAACGCCTTTTTTTAGAACATCATCTAAAAGTGTGGAGTATCTTGATTTACTCTTCTTTTTATTTGTGCTTGTGTTTCTAAAATTGTGCGATTCGTCTATCACTATGAGGTCGTAGTTTGACCAGTTTAGTGTTGCTAAATTTATCTCTCCACTGTAACCACTTACTCTTGTTAAATCTGTATGATTTAAAACATCATAGTTGAGTCTATCTTCTGAGAGAATGTTTCTTTTGTCATTGATTGTGTAAATCGCCCAATTTTCTTTTAGCTTTTTTGGAGCAAGAACCAAAACTCTATCGTTTCTAAGTTCATAATATTTTATGACGGCAAGAGCCTCAAATGTTTTACCAAGTCCAACGCTATCGGCTATGATACAGCCATTATACTTTTCAAGCTTCTCTATTGCACCAAGAACGCCATCTCTTTGAAAATTGTAAAGCTTACTCCAAACAACACTGTCTTTAAAGCCAGTTTTTGTTTTTATAATCTTCTCTTCATCGAGTTCGCCAATAAAGTCTTTAAAAATATTGTAAAGCGTCATGAAATATAAAAATTGTGGGGATTTGTCTTTGTAAATTTCTTCTAAATTTGAGAGTAATTTCTCTTTTATATCTGCAAGAAGCGTGTTGTTATGCCATATTTCATCAAAGGTTTTTAAAAAAGAATCGGTACTTTCATGATCAAACATAGCGGTGTTCATGTTAAATGATTTTGAAGTGGTATAACCAAGCCCAGTTGAGGAAAAATTTGAGCTTCCTTGAATAGCTATGTCACTTCCATCTTCGTTTTTAATGTGATAAAAGTTAAAAGGGATTGTGTTTGCAGATGTTGTTTCTTTGATTTGTGCATGGTGTTCTAAAAACCTGTCT
>JAOTSA010000012.1 GCA_030247515.1 Sulfurimonas sp.
ATATTACCTTAAATAATTATAAATATGATTTATTTAAATAAAAAACAGAGTTTATTTGGGTATAATTCGCCAAATATTTTAGGGGAAGGTGCCTTGCCGTTTACGGCTTGCTTGTATCATCTCCGATTTAAAGGAAAATGATGCAAGAAAATGCACAAACACACACAGAAGAAAAAGTAATCACATTTGATGATTTAGGTTTAAAAAAAGAGATACTTCAGAGTATCAAAGATGCGGGCTTTACAGTTCCAAGTCCGATTCAAGCAGCGGCGATTCCTTTTGTTTTAGCAGGACGTGACATTGTCGGTCAAGCTCATACTGGTACAGGTAAAACAGCTGCTTTTGCTCTTCCAGCACTTAACAACATAGATGTAAGAGACGGAGTAGGTCTTTTGGTCATCACTCCTACTCGTGAACTTGCAACACAAGTAAGTGACGAGATTTTCAAATACGGCAGAAACATGGGTGTTAAAACCGTAACTGTTTATGGCGGAAGCTCGTACAACAGACAAATCGACCTTATCCAAAGAGGTGCAAGTGTTGTTGTTGCAACTCCTGGAAGACTTTTGGATATCCTTAAGAAAAACCTTGTAAAAGATTTCGCTCCAAGCGTTGTTGTACTTGATGAAGCTGATGAGATGCTTGATATGGGCTTTTTGGATGATATTAACGAGATTTTCTCTTATCTTCCATCAAACCGCCAAACACTTCTCTTCTCGGCTACTATGCCAAAACCTATCAAGCTTCTTGCAGAGAGAATCCTTGACAATCCAGAGTTCGTAAGTATCACAAAAGGTGAGACGACAAATACAGACATCGACCAAGAGTACTATGTGATTGACGAGTCAGAGAGAGATGACGCAATCATCCGTCTTATGGATGCGGAAAAAAGCACAAAGTCTATTGTATTTTGTAGAACAAAGAGCGAAGTTGACAGACTAGCAAATGTTCTCTCAAGTGCAGGCTACCTTGCAAACGGTCTTCATGGAGATATGGAGCAGAGACAAAGAGAAACAGTTATCAAAAACTTCAAAAACAGCGGCGTAAAAGTTCTTGTTGCTACCGATGTTGCGGCACGTGGTATCCATGTGGATAACATCTCGCATGTTTTCAACTACCATATCCCTTTTGACCCTGAGTCGTATGTTCACCGTATCGGTAGAACGGGTCGTGCTGGTATCAAAGGAAAGGCTATCACTCTTCTTACTCCACTAGAGTTCAAAGAGCTTCAACGCATCAAAGCAAAAGTAGGCACGACAATGACGCATGCATTTGTTCCAAGCAAAAACGACCTAAGAGCATTGAACCTTCAAAATATCGTTAACACCATAGAAGCGCAACACATCTATGATGAAGCGCATAAAATCCTTGATATGCTCAAAGAGGATATTGATGAAGAGACGATTATGTTTAAACTTGTCTCTATGATTTTAGACAAGCAAACTATCCAAGGACCAAACCACATCGGTATCCCTGCTGACAAGTTAGCAGCTATATTGGACCGTGCTGACAAAAGAAGAGACTCTAAAGGTGGTCGTGGTGGCAATTTCCGTGGCAACAGAAGCCGTCCAAGCGGAAGCGGAGACAGAAACCGCTCTGGCAGCGGCGATAGAAATCGTTCAGTAAGCAGTGAGAGACCACCTCGTTCAAGCGAAGGCGGAGATAGAAGTTCTCGTCCAAGCGGCGGTGGCGGTTACCGTGGCAACAATGCTAGCGGCGGCGAAAGAAGCTCTCGTCCAAGCGGCGGCGACAGAAATCGCAGCAGAAACAGAGACTAAAAATAACCCTCAGACCCGAACTTTTTTCGGGTTTGTACCGCCTTCCCCCCCCCTCTTCTTTATATAATTTTGATATTTTTACAAATTTATTGACAACTCCTTGATACAAAATGCCATACAATACACAATATCTCAAATAAAGTATAAATCATGGACTTATCAAGTAAAATAATGTTAGCAGTATTACTGCTCTTGTCTCTAGGCTTAATTTTAAGGTTACCAAAAGCATAATGAACCAAAAGAAAAAAAATTATATCAAGCATAGCTATATCTTTAAAGCCTTAGCTGTTCTTGCCATCATAACTCTCATAAGCCATCTCTTTCGTGAGCATTTGGATATCATAAACATCGGGCTTATACATATCATTCCCGTTGTTATCGTAGCCATCCATGGCAACATGAAAGCTACTATCTTTATAACCGCTTTGAGCGTTATCTTTTTTAACTTTTTGTATATCCCTCCGCTTTACAGTTTTTCGGTTCACAATGAGCTTTATCTTTGGAGCTTTATCATCTTTGCAGTTGTTGGGTGGATTATCACGGTGCAGGCAAAAAATCTCCACACACAGACAAAACAAAACGAGCTAAGAGAGAGTCTGCTGCATATCATCTCGCATGATTTAAGAACGCCGCTCTCTACCATTCATGGGACTATCAACCTTATCTTGGCAAACGACAATATGGATAAAAAAGATAGAAAAAATTTGCTTGAAGATATCAACTATGCCTCTTTGAGGATGAAAAGACTCATCACAAACCTTCTTGACAGCGCAAGACTACACAGTGACGATATAGACCTTGAGTATGAGTGGTGCGATTTTGAAGATATCTTGGGGGTGGTACTTAAAGATTTTTCACAAAAGCAAAATGATGAACTTCTCGCTATTGAGATTGACGACCTCTCGCTCTTTTGGGGCGACAATATACTGCTCACACAGCTCATAACAAACCTTTTGGACAATGCCTTTAAGTACTCAAAAAGCGATACAAAGATAGAGCTTAAAATCGTTCATTTTACCTCTTTGGTTAAAATTGAGATATTTAACCAAAGCGAACATATCGACAAAGATAAACTCAAAAATATATTCGACAAATTTTACCGTCTTGAAGATACCAACGATATCTCAGGGAGCGGTATCGGGCTTGCTATATGCAAAAGTATAGTCAAACTTCATGGAGGCGAAATCAAGGCAGTCGCTAGAGACAACGGCATCTCCATAGAGGTTGAACTCCCCATAACAAAAAAGGCAACTTTACTATGAAACAGCTAATCTTGATAGTTGAAGATGACCTCTCTGTCAAAAAACTCTTAGAAATCACCCTCAAAGAGTATCAGTTTAACTCTATCTCATCGGATGGCAAAAAAGGGGCGATGATGCTCTTTTTAACCCACACGCCCGATTTGCTTATCGTGGATTTGGGACTGAGCGACGGGGATGGCAAAGAGCTTATAGAGCAAATCAGGGAGGTTTCAAAAACTCCTATTATCGTACTCTCCGCAAGACATGACGAAAAAGAGATTATCGCCGCACTTGATTTGGGGGCAGATGACTACATCACAAAACCTTTCTCCATCAACGAGCTTTTGGCAAGGATAAGAGCGGCACTAAGAAGAAAAGCGCAAGAAGAAAATATCTCACAAAATGTTCTCTGCGGTGAGCTTGAGATGAACCTTGCTTCAAGAGATATCTTTTTTAAAGGGGAGAAACTAAAACTGACCCCCATCGAGCATGAACTGCTCAAATACTTTTTGCTTCATACAAACAAGACACTCACGCACAAACAGATACTCAAAGAGGTTTGGGGCGTTGGCTATCAAAATGAGATGCAGTACTTGCGAACCTATGTCAATACGCTAAGAAAAAAGATAGAAGAGGACAGTACAAGACCATCCTACATAAAAACAGAATCTGGCATCGGCTACAGATTTTCATGCAATAAGGAGTAACTATGGAACACAAATATATAAAAACCCTTTTTTACGGCTATATAGTAATAATCCTTTCAGGTGCATTGCTTCTTATGCTTCCCGCTTCCCGAGTTGCGGAGCTGACATTTATAGATGCGCTCTTTACCTCGGCATCGGCTACATGTGTAACAGGACTTATCGTTACAAGCACATCGGAGAATTTTACGCTTTTAGGCGAGAGCATCATTTTGCTTCTTATCCAGATAGGCGGCATCGGCTACATGACATTTATCAGCCTTTTTTTTCTTTTTTTGAAAAACTCTCTTAGTATGGATGAGATGAGAACAATGAAGCAGTCTCTGGACTTATCCACCCTCAATGTTGGCTCTTTTGTAAAAAAAACCATCTTAGTTGTTCTTACTATTGAACTTTTAGGAGCGGCACTGCTTACGGTACAATTTAGCCAAAAGTATGATTTCTCAGAAGCTCTGTGGCATGGTCTCTTTAACGCCATAAGCTCTTTTAATAATGCAGGATTTTCACTTTTTACCGATAGTCTTATAAGCTACCAAAGAGACACTATCGTTCTTATGACACTTTCGTCATTGACGATTTTAGGCGGTCTTGGTTTTTTTGTTCTTATTGAGATATATGAAAATAGAATGCTTGCTAAAAAATTTACGCTTCATGCAAGAATCATGTTTTATGGAACTCTCTTTCTACTCCTCTTAGGGATGGTACTTTTTTTATCCATCGAATGGAACAACCCAAAAACTTTCGGCGAACTCTCTTTTTATGATAAGCTCTTAAACTCATTTTTCCTCTCCGTAAACTTTAGAACAAGCGGGTTTAACAGTATTGACCTTGCTGCACTAAAAGACTCTTCTCTCTTTTTCTCCACGATTTTTATGATGATAGGAGGCGGGCAAGGAGGTACGGCAGGGGGAATCAAGGTAAGTACCGTGGCAATTTTGATTGTTGCAGTATTTTTTATCCTCAAAAACTCCAATCAAGAACCAAATGTCTTTAAAAGAACAATAGAGCAAAAAACCATCAACAAAGCATTGGCAATCATCATGTTCTCGTCTTTTCTTGTTCTTTTTTCAACGCTTCTTTTGGTGGAGACGCAAAATCTTCCATTTATAAAAATACTCTTTGAAGTTGTCTCGGCATTTGCCACAGTAGGTGTCTCCACGGGCGATGGCGGTATCTTAAGCTTTTCACAGCAGTTTGATACATTTGGCAAAAGTGTCATCATCCTGCTGATGCTCGCAGGCAGGCTGGGTGTTTTTGCATTTGGTATCGCACTTGTAGGAAAAGCAGAGATAAAACATTTTAAATATCCAAAAGGGAGAATCCTTATATGAAAACAGTTGCAGTTATTGGTTTGGGAAAATTCGGTTACTATATAGCAAAAAGCTTGTCAAAACTTGATGTCACAGTTATAGCAGTCGATAACAATGAACAGAGAGTTCAGGAGATAAGCGAGTATATAGAAAATGCTTTTGTACTTGACAGCACAAACAAACATGCCCTCGAAGAGGTTGGTATAGTTGAGCTTGATACAGTCATAGTGAGCATCGGCGAAAATATTGAAGCGAGTATATTAAGCGTTATGGCACTCAAAGATTTGGGCAATAAAAACATAATCGCAAAAGCCATCACAACAACGCATGGCGAGATTTTGGCAAAGATAGGAGCTTCAAAAGTTGTGCATCCAGAGAAAATGGCAGGGAGATTTCTTGTAAAAAATCTTGTTGACAATATCAACTTTGAAAAGATTGATCTCAGCAACAGTATGAGAATCATCAAATTTATCGCCCCTCCAAGCACTGTCTCTAAAACATTCAGAGAGATAGAGATTAAAACCCATGATGCAAAACTCATAGCTTACAAAACAGACGGGAACTGGTTCACAGACATAGACAACAACCATAAAATCAAAGAAGACGACCTTCTGGCATATCTGGGTGATGCAAAAAAGATAGAGAGTTTTTATGATGAGTTGTCTAAGTTATAGAATCTTATTTCTGCTACAATAGCATGAGATAAAAGAAGGAGTTCTTATGTCCATTTTGGAAGATGTTCTTATCCTTAAACCGATAGAAAGATTGCACTTAGTAGATCAGATACTTCTAAGTCTTGATACTCCAACAAAAGAGATTGACACTCTATGGATGCAAGAAGTTGAAAAAAGAGTAGAAGCTTATCACCGAGATAATCTCAAAACTACTCCATCAAGTGAAGTTTTCGCAAAGTATAAACAGTGAAAGCTCTCTTCTTAGATGCAGCTGTAGTTGAACTTGATGATGCCTTTGAATACTATGAGTATCAACAAGATGGGCTTGGCTATCGGTTTGTACGAGAGGTTCAAAATGCTCTTCATCGAATAACCGATTATCCCCTTGCGTGGCATAAATTTTCTCACAACACAAGAAGATGTCTTGTTAAAAATTTTCCATATGGTATTATTTATCAAGAACAAGATAAATGCACTCTGCTCATTGTAGCAATTATGAACCTTCATAGAGAGCCTAACTATTGGGCAAATCGAATAAAAAAATAAAAGAGAAAACGATGACCATTTTCCAAAACAGTGATTTTTTTATAGAAAAAGAGCAGAGCGAGATTCCGTGGCTTAAGATTTTTACAAAAGAGCCATATAGAGAGCTAGGCGATATGCCAAAAGAGCTAAGAGGCAGACTTTGGGAACTTTACGACATCATAGAATATGAGATGAGAAGCTACTACCGTCCAAAAAAGATAAACATGGCATCTTTTGCCAATATGCTTCCCCGTGTTCATGTTCATGTTATGGCAAGGTTTGAAGAGGACAGCCACTTTCCAAACCCTATGTGGGGAGAAAAAATAAGAGAATCTAAACCCACTCTTCCTGATGAAGAGGAGTTTAATAGAAGAGTTAAAGAGGCTTTAAAGGGCGTCTAAACTACTTTTGGAGCGAACGGAACAAGAGCCGAACCCCATGTCAGCCCGCCGCCAAAAGCATCAAGAAGCATAAGTTCTCCTGATTTTAGTCTTCCGCTCTCATAAATATCATTTATCGCCATCGGTATGGAAGCTCCAGAAGTGTTGCCGTACTTTTCAACTGTCAAAACAACTTGCTCATCCTCTAGTTTTAGGGCATCGCCAACTGCTTTTATAATTCTTAGATTTGCTTGGTGTGGAACAAAGTGTTTGATTTGTGACGCTTCAATAGAGTTCTCTTTTAAAATATCTACAACATCTTTTGTCAATGTTTTGACCGCAACCTTAAAAGTCTCATTTCCCTTCATCTGCATAAAACAGTTTCCAGCTTCTTGGTCTAAAGTATCATGAGCAGAACCGCTCCCGCCATTTGGAGACATAAGCAAATCTGCAAATTCGCCATCAGCCCCAGTATGCACATCAATAATCGCTTCACTCTTATCTTGTGTTGCGCTTATAATAGCCGCACCCGCACCGTCTCCAAAAAGGATACAAGTACCTCTATCGTTATAGTCAGTTATAGCAGATAGCTTTTCAGCACCGATAATAAGCACATTTTTCTTCATTCCAGACTCTATAAAAGCCTTTGCGATGGATAAAACATAGACAAAACCTGTACATGCGGCAGAGATATCAAAAGCAGTTGCATTGGATAATCCAAGTTTTGTAGAGATGATAGCAGCAGTTGAGGGCATGCAGAAGTAGTCTGGGGAGATAGTAGCGCATACTATCATATCAATCTGACTCTTATCGATACCACTTCGCTCTATAGCTATCTGAGCGGCTTTTGCGCCCATGTCGCTTGTAAACTCATCTGAAGATGCGATACGTCTCTCTTTTATGCCTGTTCTCTTTGTAATCCACTCATCGGTTGTATCAACCATCCTTGCAAGATCTTCATTGGAGAGAATTTTGCTTGGAACGTACGCACCGATAGAGCGAAATGCAGCATATGCCATTACTTGTCCTTATTTTTCAACGCTTCAAGTCTTTCTACTATATGTTCATTTACACCTGTATCCACATAGCTAATCGCCTGAAAAATCGCATTTTTGATTGCTTTTGGATTACTTTTTCCATGACTGACTATCGCACAGCCTTGAATCCCGATAAGTGGCGCACCGCCTATCTCTGCATAATCCATCTGCTTTTTAAGAAGTGCAAATACCTTGCGCATCAAAAGTGCCCCCGTAATAGCAACAGGAGATTTTCGGATATACTCCTTAATCAAGCCAGTAATTGTAGAAGCAACACCCTCAGATGCTTTTAGAACAAGGTTACCGACAAAACCGTCACAAACGATTACATCACAACTTGCGTTAAAAATATCACTACCCTCAACATTGCCTTTAAAGCCTTTGTAGCCCTCAAGAAGCTTAAACGCCGCCTTAGTGACTTCATTGCCCTTAGAGTCTTCCTCTCCGTTTGCAAGCAGACCGATGGATGGCTTGTCTATCTTAAACATATCTTCAGCGTAACATCCGCCCATAACGGCAAACTGCGCTAAATGTTCAGGTTTGGAGTCAACATTTGCGCCAACATCCAAAATGACAGAACGGCGAGTGCTTTTTGTAGGCATCAAAGCTACAAGTGCGGGGCGCATAACACCTTTAAGTCGCCCTAGTCTAAGCGTTGCCAGTGTCATTGTTGCTCCGCTGTGTCCAGCAGAAACAACACCTTGTGCTTCACCATTTCTTACAAGCTCAATGGCTTTATAAATCGAACTTTCACTTCTTTTGAGTGCATCTGTAGCCGCATCATGCATTGATATAACGTCATTAGCTTCGACTATAGAAATCTTATCTCTATAACGTTTTGGTAACAGAGGTAAAATTTCTGATTTTTTACCTACAAGAATAGGAATGAAAAGTTTTTGCTTGAGAGCTTGAATACAACCGTCTATAATAGGTTCGGGACCAAAGTCCCCGCCCATTGCGTCAATAGCAATCTTAACCATTGACTATTTGTACTCACCAGTTGTTGGATTGATGTGGTGTGGAAGCTTGTATGTTCCATCCTTATCTTTCACTGGACGAGCTAAAGAAATTTTGTAGTGAGTTCTTCTCTTTGCTGCGCGTGAGTGAGAGACTCTTCTCTTTGGTACTGCCATAGTATATTCCTTTCTGTTTGAATTAAATTACACAAGTGAAGCTTTAGCATCTAAGCCAAGCAACACACTACTCTACTGTATAGTCAGAGCCAGCACAATTTCCGCAACTTTTGTAGTCGCTCTTAATGAGTTCTATCTCAGAGTTCATTGTCTCTTGTAGGTCAATCATAGAGTCAAATGACTCCACAACCTCCAAAAAGAGATCTTGATTCTTAGTATAGATTCCATCAGAGATGTAAAACTCTACATCTTCATCTATATCGAGCAAAAAATCTTCAGCGCATACATCGCACGCAGTCTCTATCTTCCCATTTAATTTTGCTTTCAGCAAAATTAATTTTGCAGAATCATACTGCAAAAAACCTTTAAAAGTTATTTTATCATCTTTGATATCAAACTCTAAAGGTGTTTTGCTGATTTTATTTAAAGATATCTTCAAATATTTGTCTTAAGCGATTTCTCTTCCAGAGAAAAAGAATGCGATTTCAACAGCTGCATTTTCAGCAGAATCACTTCCATGAACAGCGTTTGCATCAATATTTTCAGCGAAATCTGCACGAATAGTGCCTGCTTCTGCCTCTTTAGGATTTGTTGCTCCCATAAGTTGACGGTTTTTTGCAATTGCATTTTCACCCTCAAGTACTGAAACAACTACTGGACCGCTAATCATAAAATCAACTAAATCACCGAAAAAAGATCTCTCAGAGTGTACTGCATAAAATGCTTCAGCATCAGCACGTGAAAGCTGCATTTTTCTTGTTGCTGCTATTTTAAGACCGTTGCTTTCAAAACGATCTAAAATCTTACCGATAACACCTTTAGCGACGGCATCTGGCTTTATTATTGATAGTGTGCGTTCCATCAAATCTCCTATGAAATGTAAAAATTAGGATGGAATTGTACCTAAAAAATAACTGATTTAAAATTAAAGTTATACAAGTCAGATGAAAAAGAGATATTTGAATAGAAAAAAGAGGAAACTACAAAGCGTTATATGCTTTGTAGTTTAAAAAGGCATTACGCTACGACAGCCTTGCCGATTCCACGCATGTCGCTTGTGATATCTTCACGGTGTGCAGGACTATCGCCTACAGCATCCCAAGTGATACATCCCTCAGTTGGACAAGCAGTAGCACATGCTGGCTCATCATGGTGTCCAACACACTCTACACACTTGTTAGCATATACATAGTAAGTTTCCTCACCAGTTGGATTATCATCCTCGTCAACGATCGCTTCTACTGGACACTCATCAATACAAGCGCCGCAGTTAATACATGTATCACCAATAATTACTGCCATTAGGATTCTCCTATTTTGAATTTCGTGGTAAGTTTAACAAAACATTTTTAAAGATAGCTAAAAAATCGCACTCAAAATCCAAACAAATCTTTTTTGTTACAAAATCTTTGCAAAAATCCCTATTTTTGGGCATTTTGATAACTATTAT
The DNA here is from genome assembly GCA_030247515.1 of Sulfurimonas sp. Classification (GTDB taxonomy): domain Bacteria; phylum Campylobacterota; class Campylobacteria; order Campylobacterales; family Sulfurimonadaceae; genus Sulfurimonas. The sequence continues at coordinate 10,233 of JAOTSA010000012.1, forward strand.
TATCTAAATTTTCAGATAATTTTTTATATCTTCTACCCTATTTGTCTGCTCCCACGTAAAGCCATCTTCTTCTCGTCCAAAATGCCCATAAGCGGCGGTTCTGCGATAAATCGGGCGCAAAAGATTTAGGGATGTGATGATTCCTTTTGGCGATAAATCAAAAAGTTCTCTTACACATGCTTCTATTTTTTCCTCTTCAACAACGGCAGTTTTGTGTGTATTTATCATGATAGAGGTCGGCTCTGCTATGCCTATAGCGTAAGAGATTTGTATGGTTACCTTCTCGCACGCACCTGCCGCAACGAGGTTTTTAGCTACGTGTCTCGCCGCATAAGCGGCGCTTCTATCGACTTTTGTCGGGTCTTTGCCGCTAAATGCGCCGCCGCCATGAGGGCAACTGCCGCCATAAGTGTCAACGATAATCTTGCGTCCCGTCAAACCTGCATCGCCTTGAGGTCCGCCTACGACAAATTTACCTGTCGGGTTGATATGAAAGATGGTTTTTTCATGCATCATTGATGCTGGGATGACTTCACGAATCACCTCACGCACAACATCATCATAAATCTTCTCTTGACTTATCTCTGGAGCGTGCTGGGTTGAGACAACAACTGTCTCCACTGATACTGGCTTATCGTCCACATATTTTATACTGATTTGTGCTTTGCCATCTGGTCTTAAGTAAGGGATAATCCCCTCTTTGCGTACTTCAGCAAGGCGTTTTGTGAGGCGGTGTGCAAGGTAGATGGGAAGCGGCATAAGCACATCTGTCTCACGGCACGCATAGCCAAACATCATCCCTTGGTCTCCAGCCCCTATCTCGCCGTCTGCTTGTTTGACACCTTGGTTGATGTCGGGAGACTGCTCTCCAACTGCATTTAACACGGCGGCGGAGCGGTAGTCAAAACCGTAAGTCGCATCTGTGTAGCCAATCTCTTGGACAACTTTTCGCACAATCTCCTGCATCGGTGCATAGGTCGTTGTTTTGAGTTCGCCTGCTATTATACAAAATCCATTAGATACCAAAGTCTCACATGCGACGTGTGCGGCGGTATCTCTCTCAATAATATAATCCAAAATTGCATCACTGATTTGGTCAGCCATCTTATCAGGATGCCCTTCTGTTACAGACTCTGAAGTAAATATATACTCTTTTGTCATCGATTTTCCTTATTGACATATAGAGTCAATCCCCATAAGTCGGCAAAATTATAACTTATAAAATTAAACTTGAATTTTGCTAATGATTATCAGATAATAAAAATTATCCTTAAGATATTTTATTACTTTATAGAATTAGAATTTTATTACTTTTATTTAGTTAAAATTTTTCCAACAACTGATGTTACGCACTAAGCCGAACTCGTCCGTCTTAGTGGCAGGGACTAAAGTCCCTACAACCCCCTAAAGCTACGAAAAAGTATATTTTTCGAGGATTTTAAGGTGTTACAAACTTTTTTACAAAAAGTTCGTAAGGTCAGCAGATAAATTTAAAAAAACAAGGAAATATTATGTTAGTAACAAACAAAGCTCCAGATTTTAGTGCAACAGCAGTTTTAGCAGACGGTTCTATCGTTGAAAATTTCAAATTATCAGAAAACCTTGGCGAAAAAGGGGCGGTTCTGTTTTTCTATCCACTTGACTTTACTTTCGTTTGTCCGTCTGAAATCATCGCATTTTCTCACAGAATAGAGGAGTTTAAAAGTCGTGGTGTAAATGTTATAGGTGTATCTGTTGATAGCCAGTTTTCTCATTTTGCGTGGAGAGAAACTCCTGTAAACAGCGGCGGTATCGGCAGAATCAAGTACCCTTTGGTAGCTGACTTGACAAAGCAAATCTCAAGAGATTATGATGTTTTATTTGGCGGTTCAGTGGCACTTCGTGGTTCATTTTTGATTGATGGCAAGGGTGTTGTGCGTCATGCGGTTATCAACGACCTTCCGCTTGGAAGAAACATCGATGAGATGATAAGAATGGTAGATGCGATGCAGTTTACGGACGAGCATGGCGAGGTGTGTGCGGCAGGATGGCAAAAAGGCGATGAGGGCATGAAAGCGACAACTGAGGGTGTTGCTGAGTACTTGGCAAAAAACAGCGAAAAACTCTAATCTTTCTCTCTCAAAAACATGTGAAATTTTTCACATGTTTTTCTCCATTAAATTGATGTAAAATACTCTCATGAAAACAGTTATCTTAACGCTTCTTTTTTTCATAACACTCTGTGCCGATGCTCCTAAAGAGTTGCGTGTTGGTGTTTATGATAATGCTCCTAAGATTTTTTTGGACACAAATGGCAATCCTAGCGGTTTTTTTGTAGAGATTTTAGATGAGATAGCAAAAAAAGAGAACTGGTCTTTGACATATAAAGCGTGTCAGTGGAGAGAGTGCCTTTTGATGGTTGAAAACGGTGAACTTGACATCATGCCTGATGTGGCTTACTCCAAAGAGCGGGAGGGGCATTTTTTGTTTAACAAAGAGATTGTTCTCTCCACTTGGTCAACGCTCTTTGCAAACAAAAAAAGCAAAATCGTCTCTATTTTGGATTTGAATGGCAAGCGTGTTGCGGTGTTGCAAAATAGTATCCAGCAAGAGCAGATTGAGGAGAGTTTTACTCTTTTTGGTGTTAATCCTCTCTTGGTTAGCGTCAAGAGTTTCGATGAGGCTTTTGCGCTTGCGCAAAAAGGGATTGTCGATGCGGCAATCGTCAACAGACATTTTGGGGCGCACTACTTTGAAAAATACAATCTTGTCGAGAGTTCCATCCTCCTCAATCCAGCGGCTTTGAAATTTGCTCTCACAAAGAATGAGCAGAGCGTGGAGATAGCGCAGAGGCTTGATTATCATCTTGACTTAATCAAAAAAGATAGAAATTCCATCTACTACAAAGCGGAGAAAAAGTGGCTTGAAGTCAAACCAAAAGTGAGACTTCCAGAGTGGTTTTATCCGTTTCTTGTTATTGCCTCATCACTGCTTTTACTCCTTGGCGGTGCGGTACTCTTTTTCAAACATCTGCTAAACATCAAAACCAAAAAAGTGGTCGAAAATGCACACCACCTTCAAGCCATAGAGAATGAAAAAGCGCATAACTACAGACAGGTTCTCTACTCACTTATCGCCATGATAGAACAAAGGGACTCCTACACCGCAGGACACTCACAGCGGGTAGCACACTACAGCCAGCTAATCGCCAAAGAGATGGGATGTGATGAGGAGGAACAGATGCTGCTTTACAAAGCGGCAATGCTTCATGACATTGGCAAAATCGCAACTCCAGATGCCATCTTGCTCAAACCAGACAAGCTTACTCAAACCGAGTACGCCATCATTCAAGAGCATGTCAATGTCGGCGTAAAAATCCTTCAAGATGTGCCGATGTTTCATGACATCTTAGAGATTATCAGACATCATCACGAAAAGTATGACGGAAGCGGCTACCCCAGAGGTGTGGCGGGGGATGAGATTCCAAAACTTGCACGTGTCATGATAGTCGCTGATGCGTTTGATGCGATGACTACCAACAGAATCTATAAACATAAAAAAACCTCTTCAAATGCCATAAGAGAGATTTTGGAGCTAGAAGGGAGTTACTACCATCCAGAGGTTGCGCAAGCAGCCGCAATTGCACTTTATGGAGTTGATACATCCGAAGATGTCAACCAAACGCCAAGAACTGTTTTGGAGGAGCAGCGTTTTGTTTACTTCTATAAAGATAGTCTTACAGAGCTTTATAATGCAAAGTATTTGGAAGCAACACTTATAAATAATGATGGTTTTAAGGCATTTCAAAAGATAGTTATTATCTCTTTGCATCAGTTTGACGATTACAACAAAAAATTTGGATGGGAAGATGGAGATAAGGTTCTTAGGGAGTTCGCTTTACTGCTTAAGAGACTTTTTGCCAACAAAGCACTCTTTAGAGTAAGAGCAAATGATTTTATCGTTTTGCTTGATACCGCAGAGATTTTGGATGAAAAAAAAGCGGTTATTAGAGAGTTTTTAGAGACACACGGTCTCTCTTTTGACTGTATGTTTTATGATGCAGCGCAAAGTAACATCGTATCTTATGAAGACCTTAAGAGGTTTTTATAGCCTCTTGAGCTAGAACCACTCTGTTTCTGCCCTCTTCTTTAGCTCTGTAGAGTGCCATGTCTGTGAGTTTATAGATATTTTTGTAGTTTTTTACACCTGAGTTGACGTCTGTATGATAAACTCCAGCACTAATGGTCATATGTATAGCGATACCCTCTTTTTGAAATAGATGTGCCTCTACAACTTGACGGATTTTTTGTGCGATAAGCAGACTCTCTTCCACACTCACACGGCTTAAAAGTGCCAAAAACTCTTCGCCTCCCGCCCTGTAAATCTTATCTTCATGACGAAAATGCTCCTTTAGTAACATCGCAAGTTCACAAAGAACAAAATCCCCCATATCATGTCCATAAGTGTCGTTGACGCTTTTAAACCAGTCAACATCAAAGAGAATCACCGCAAATGGGGCTTTATGCTCACGATAATGTCTTGCAAGTTCACTCATGTCTGCTTCAAGCCCCAACCTATTTAAAAGTCCCGTCAAGGGGTCATGGCTAGCGAGTTTGCTTAACTGTTCATTGGCACGCTCAAGATGAAGAGTGCGCATCTCCACTTGATGTTGCAAATCGCCTAAGATTATCTCTTTGTCTTTAGTGAGTTCTATAAGTTTGCGTGCCATAGGCTGGAAGATAAAAATAACCTCTAAAAGCAAGGCGATAAGCGTAACAAAATAGATAATATTTTCCACACGCTGTATCTTGCGTAAATCCGCCTCGCCCTCTTTTTGGTACTGTTCGACTATCTTGTTCAAATCTTGCAAAAGAGCATTTGATTCGGTGTTAAAAAAACGAACTGATGCTTCCATTTCCATACTCTCCTCTATGTGAAGCAGCTCTTTTGCCGCTTTTACATAGTTTTCCACCCTTTGCGCCACACCTGTGGGAGTAAAATAGAGGTTTTGTATCTCGTACGTGAGTTTTATCTCTTCAGTTGGGCTTAGTTTTCCGCTTGAGAGCATCTCGTTGGCATGAAGCATCTCATCGCTTAGCCGCTCCAACCTTTTTTTGATAACTTTTACACCCTCAAAATCCCTCTCACGAGAGCAGTTATATACCTTTTGCACATCTAGGGCAATATGTTGCGAAAGCATACGCTGTTTTCCAGAGATATTGACAACATAAGCGATACTCTGGGTATCTTTTAGGACAAGATGCAACATCAAAAACGCCAACGTTGAAAGAAACGCAATGATAGCCAAAGCCACGACATAACGTCTCGTTATAACTTTTTTTACATAGTGTGTTGTTACTTCTCTATCCATGATAACCTTTCATGTTATATAACACATGATAACAAAAGATTGTTTTAAAATCCGCTTAATGTAAACTCTAATGCCTTTGGATGGACAAAAATCTTCTCATACCACTGCCCTCTTGGTGCAAGAAGTGTGAGGCGTGCGGGTTGCATGGCACGTGAGAGAGCGACATAAAACTGTGATGGCGCAAAAATCTCATTTGTGGCGATAACGAGGTCGAGGATGCTCATCCCTTGGGATTTGTGGATGGTAATGGCGTAAGCTAGTTTGATGGGGTACTGATAGAGCGTCACGACCGCCTCTTCCACAAGCTCCTTTTTACCTTCATGAACACGCTCCGTCCATGCCATCTTGCTTTGGGCGACTTGCTCTAGTTTGACAACTTTTGCATCGCTCTTTTTGACATAAACATAGCTTACGTCGATGGCGACTATTTCGCCACGCTCGCCGTTAAAATAGTTCCAAGCATTTTTGCTAAAAAGTATAGGTGCGCCGACTTTTAGCTCCAAAAGCCTCTCTATGCGTGCGTCGTTCATAAAACGCTCTACTTCCGCATCACTAAGTGTTTTTTTGTGCTTGATGATTTGCGCCTCTTTGGCATAAAGCTCGCCATCAAGTTTGCCAAGCTGCTCTTTGTTGTGCCGCTGTGCGCTTTGGTTGAGTCCAAAGAGAAAAGTCACATCGTTAAAATCATGCGGCAGAGGCTTGATGAAAGCATTGAGTGCATCATGAACCTCCTCATCCACCTCTCCAAAACGCACCTTATGCAGAAGCTCTATGAAGTGTGCATCGGTAGTTCTGTAAATGTGGGTAAGCTCTATGCGCTCAAACATGCACGCTCTCCACGCCTCTGACTCAAAAGCAAAACGAACCTCGCCCCCACGTACAACGGGAGGGAGTTGCAAAAAGTCTCCAACTACCAAAAGCGCACCGCCAAATGCACACTGTTCAAGGCGCATCGCCACCATCTCAAAGAGCGTATCGCTTACCATAGAAATCTCATCAATCACGATAAGTGCGAGTGAGGTCATGAGTTTTTTGAGCTTTTTGGAAGGCTCGCCCTTGCCACTGCGCACAAGTTCATCTCTGTTTTGTGCAATCCCAAACTCAAAAAAACTATGAAGTGTCTGACCACCGATAAGTGTCGCCGCCATCCCTGTAGAGGCTAGTTTTGCAACTTTTTTTGCCTCTTGTTCAAAGTGTTCTATCACTTTTTTTGTAACGGTCGTTTTTCCAACTCCTGCTCCGCCTGTGAGAAAAACTCTCTCTTTGTTATGCAGTTTTTGGGTAATTTCTTTAAAATAATCCATAAAAAATTATACTATAATAGTAAAAAAATTGTGAGGATGCCCTGCTTATGGAGAGATTATTAATCGTGGAAGATAGCAAATCCCTCGCAAAAATGATTGCAAGAAAGATTGAGCTGGAGCTTGGATGCGAGGTGGACGTTGCCTACTCTATGTCCGAGGCAAAACTTTTTCTCAAACGATACCGCTACTTTTTGGTTCTCACAGACCTCAACCTCCCAGATGCTCAAAACGGCGAAATCGTCGAGTATGTGCTTGGCACAGGCAACCACGTAATCGTCATTAGCGGAAACATCGACAAAACATTCCGTGCCGTCATGCTCAAAAAAAACATCATCGACTATGTCAACAAAAGCGGTGTAAATGACATCAACTACATTCTTCAAACCATCGCAAGGCTGCAAAAAAACAAAAACCACACCATTTTGGTGGTTGATGACTCTTTGGTTTTTAGAAAACAGCTCCAAAGCATGCTTGAAAATATGTTTTTTAAAGTCATCACAGTAGCGCACGGAGAGGAAGCGATAGGGATTTTACACACAAGAAATGACATCAGTTTGGTTTTGACCGACTACCACATGCCCGTGATGGACGGACTGCAACTCACAAGCGAGATACGCAAACTCTACACCAAAAATGACCTTACAATCATTACCATCTCAAGCGACGACAAAGAGGATACAACCGCACTCTTTTTAAAAAGCGGCGCAAACGACTACATCAAAAAGCCTTTTTCAAAAGAGGAGTTTTCATGCCGCATCAACAACTCCATCGAAGCACTCGAAAATATCCACGCCATCACCAACCACGCCAACCGTGACTTTTTAACAGGGCTTTACAACCGACGATACTTTTTTGCGACAATGCAGAGCTACTTTGAAAAAGCACTCAGAGAGGGCGAGAAGTTTGCCATCGCCATGATTGACATCGACCATTTCAAAAAGATTAACGACACTTACGGGCATGATACAGGAGACAAAGTTATCAACGCCGTGGCAGATGTCTTGCGTGCCAACACAAGCCAAAATGACATGGTGGCACGTTTTGGCGGCGAGGAGTTTTGCGTGATACTAAAAAATATTGCCCCATTAAAGGCACTAAGTATTTTTGAAAACCTAAGAGCAAAGATTGAGACGTGCAGCGTTGTGGCAACAAATGGCGAAAACACCCATTGCACCGCTTCCATCGGCGTACTCCTCACCCCAGAAGAGAGCTTAGAAGAGAGCATAAACCAAGCCGATATGCTTCTTTATAGCGCAAAACAACAGGGGAGAAACAGGGTTGTTAGTAACTAACGTCTCTCCTCTGGAGATGGGCTTTAGCCCCGTCAAATACCATTAGCAACGTCCATGCGAGGCTGAAGCCTCACTTCCATTAATCTTCCAAAACTATCACACTCCCAAAAGGAACATCTCTCTCTTTTGGGGTTAACCATTTTACCTCGTACTCTGGGGCATCAAGCGGGAAAATTCCACCCAAATCACTAAAATACAAGAGCAGTTTTACATCTTCAAGCTCATTTTCTATCAGCTCAAAAACAGGGCGGAAGTCTGTTGCGCCGCCGCCGTTTAGCTCTGCTTCTAAGATGTCGCCGCCGTAAAAAGTTTTGCGCATCCTAATCTTATCATCGCACACGAGAAGTTCTAGCTCAAAGTTTGGGATGGTGTGCATGAGGGAGTTTAATTCGCCCAAAAAAGTAGCTAAAAGTGGCTCATCGATAGAGCCTGAACTATCCACCGCAACAACAAACCTAAACCTCTGGCTGATGCATGATGGAAGGTAAATCCCCGCATAGAGCAGTTTTTTATTTGGCGGCAGAAGCGTGTAGTCATCTCTGTGAAATCTCTCCAGTGCGGCTTTTAGTTCGTCACGCCAGTTGATTTTGCCCTTTTTTGGCGTGTGAAAAAAACGCTCTATTGTCTGTATGACCTCGCCGCTTTGCATCTCCTCTTCAAACTTTGCATTGGCAAATTCTGCAAAAAGCTGCTCATCCTGCGTCTCTTCTTGTGCGTTTTGATTTTGCACATCATCTGGCGTGTCGGCTTCATACTCCAGCTCATCACGCAAAATATCCTCTTTGAGTGCGGCGTAAATCTCCTCGGCATAAAGTCCGCTAAAACGCTTTGAGTAGTGCGCCTCATCTGGGCGGACTAAACCATTTTGCACAAGCATATCGTTGATGGCATAGTCTGTTGCAAGCTGCCAAAGCCAACCGCTTCTGCCGTTTTTTCTCGCCTCATGCGCCAAAGATGCGTGCATCGCTCCATTGGCAAAGATAAATTCCAACTGTTCTGAGGAGAGTTTTGCTAAAAAGTCGCTGTTGTACTCAAGAGTGATGCCGTTGCTCTTGAAGCTCTCTATATCGTCGTTTGAGAGAAGTTTTAGCTTAGAAGCGAGCGTGCCAAAGAGGGGAAATCTGAGAAGAAGTTTGGCTTTGGCTTCTGAGATTTTTTGCTCCAAAACCACGCTCTACCCCAAAAGATAGGCAAATTTCTCGACCCACTCTCTAAATGCGTCGGAGTGTTCCATCGTTATACCGCTACGCTGTAAATCTTGCACTATCATCACGGCAAATTCGCTCTTAAGTCCAAAAGTGTATGTAAGCAGATGTTCAAGGCGTGCATCGCTTGGGTTTGAGAGATATGCGCTTACCACGCCAGAGCTTAGTGCGTAAAGCACATCCACCTCATCACTGTACGTTCCGCTTCCGCTCTGTAAAATCTCCTCAATGTCTGGGAGTTTGTTCATCACTTTTGTAAATGCCAAAAAAGAGACACCGACATCTCTGCCAACCGCCGCACCGATAGCTTCAAGCAAAAGAGATGGTTTGATGCCTGCTTTTAGGATTTTATCGACATACTCCCAGCTTCTTGGCGTTGCAAAACTCTTGTTTTCGCTCTTTGCGTCAAAGGTGAACAGATGTTCTTTTTTATAGGCGATGTAAGCGATGATGCGTGCATCCACACCGTTTGAAAATGCCCACATACGCCAATCATCAACATGAACATCCATCTCAAAATGGACAAAGCGATTTGCCAAAGGGCTTGGCATGCGGTAGGTCACGCCACGGTCGCCCTCACGATTGCCCGCCGCTACAATCGCCCATCCAGATGGAAGTTCGTACTCGCCTACTTTTCTGTCTAGTACAAGTTGGTACGCTGATGCCTGAACGCTTGGCGGTGCGGAGTTTAGCTCATCCAAAAACAAAATCCCCTCGCCCTCTTTTGGCAAAAATGCAGGCGATGCCCAGAGTGCCGTGTGACTCTCTTTGTCATAAAACGGGATGCCTTTTAGGTCGGTGGGGTCCATGAGTGCCAAACGCAAATCGATAAAGCCGATGTTTTGTTCCTGCGCTATCTGCTTGATGATAGAGGACTTGCCAATCCCTGGTGCGCCCCACAAAAATGTAGGTACTTTTTGCGCTATAAGTGCAGTTATGGTCTCTTTAAGTTCTGTGATTGTCACACTATCCATCCTATATTTTCTTGTTGTATATATCTGCCAAAAGCGGGGTTTTCTTTGACTGTGCGTGCTAGTCTTGAGTCAAGCTGTAACTGGTACAAAAGCTCAACTGGCGTGCTTTTGTTTTGCGCCAATGCTTTTAAAACCTCGATGTCAGCGGAGTTTGCAAGTGCCTCTAAAATCTCTTGCGATGTGTTTTGGTTGGAGGCGACGGCGGCATGATGCGCACTCTCTTTGTACGCCTCTTGAAGTATCTCTGCTGGAGTTGCGCTGTTTTTATAGAGCTTCTCTTGCAGTTCAAAAGAGCCAAAGGAGAGTAGTTTTTCTAGCACCGCAAGAGTGATTTTTTCGTTGGAAGCAAGAGAGAGATGAACATCGCCTGCATCAAGCGCAACAAGCCGCTCTTGCATCTGTGGAGTAAGCGTCTCATTTTTGGCAAGAGGGAGCGGTGCGACTGCCAAAAGTTTTTCAAAGAGCGCATTGTCAAGTTTGGCATAGCGTGCCAAAAGAGGAGCAAACTCTGGCTCTTTTAAAAGCTTTTCAAGCAGAGTTTTTGAGAGATTTTCATTTTTACAGAGTGCTTCAAGCACGCTCGCATCGCCTGAGTCATAAAGTGCTATCTGCATAGCCTCATCACAATCATGACGCATGGCAATAAGTGTTTTGATTTTTGTGTTTGCACTATTCATTTTCTGCAACGGTTCAAGCTCTAAAATCGCACGGATAAGCTCTTTGTTGTCCGTTTGCGCCAAAAGATGGATAAACCCAGAAGTCGCATACTGCACATTGTGATTTCGCTCGATATCTTTGTAAAATCGCAAAATAATCGCCGCACTCACATCACGGTTATCGTCATTTTCAAAAAAGTCTTCGCCGCCCCATGCGTACATCTTGAGGAGTTTGAAAAAGAGCGCATCTTCTATCATGGAGTTTTGCAAAAAGGATTTGAGCCGCTCTTTGTTGCGGCTGAGTTTAAGCGACATCAAAAGCGTATTTGCGTCGATGTAGCGTGCGACTTCTCGCTCAAAAACATCAATGCTTACAAACTCAAGCGCACTCCCATACTCCTCATAAAGCGCACCACTCGCATTTTGCTCATAAGGCGTCATCATTTTTCCCTCTACAACAAGGGCAACATCATCGCTATAACTGTTCACAACGCTGACTTTGTGAAACTTCATCTGCGAGGCAAACTCATCCATACTAAAAGCACGGCTTTTGCCAAAAAGAAGGATTTTTTTGTTTTGTAGGCTTTGTAAATTCATGGGGAGATTGTAACCAAAAAGTTTAAATATTTTTTAAAACCATATCATATACAATATGATTTATGAAAATAGTAATTGACACAAATGTGATTTTTGCCGCTTTGCTCTCTCGTAAGGGTGTTTCTAACAAACTGCTGGTTTGGTTGTTTGAAAATAACTCTAAAATAAACATTCTCTCTAACAGTTTGGTTACGGAGTATGAAGATGTACTTCTTAGAGAAGAGAACATGGCACAGTATCCACAATTTTGCAGAGATGACATCTTGGGTTTTATGGATGACTTATCTTTGATATCACATCATCAAAAGATAAATTTTCTATGGAGACCTTTTTTGAGAGATTATAAAGACGATATGGTCTTGGAGACGGCTTTTAACGGTGGTGCTGAGTATATCATTACCTACAACACAAAAGATTTTTTCGATGTCTATGAGAAGTTCCATATTAAAATCGCAACTCCAAAAGAGTTTTTACAAAAAATAGGAGAGTTACAATGAACTACGCACTACGATTACCAGACTATTATAAGCATGAGATTGAATCTCTTAAGGGAGATGTTTCCATCAACCAGTTTATCGTAAATGCAGTTGCAGAGAAAATTGCCACACTCAAAACTATCGATTATCTGCAAGAGAGAGCAAAAAACGGTTCAAGAGCGCATGCGCTTGATATCTTAGCAAAAGCTTCAGATAAAGAGCCTCTTTTATGGGATGCTCTTTAAGAGGTTTTTAAAACTGTTTTTTTAAATTAGCTACAATCTTCAAACACAACCTCAACAAAAGGAAGAAAATGAAGATATATGCACCATGGGAGAAGGCTTTTAACAAAATCGCCACCCCTTTTGAACACTTTATCCATGCACAGACGACGACGGGTATCATCTTGATGAGTATGACCATCGTTGCGCTTATACTGGCAAACACTCCGCTTTATGATGCTTATATGCACTTTTTTCACACCTCCGTTGCGCTACAAATCGGGGAGTTTACGCTCTCGCACTCTATCCACCACTGGATTAACGATGCGCTTATGGCGGTTTTTTTCTTTATCATTGGGTTGGAGATAAAACGGGAGATTTTGGTCGGCGAACTCTCCAACATCAAAGTAGCGATGTTGCCCATACTTAGCGCAATCGGCGGGATGATATTTCCCGCACTTATCTACACCGCCATCAACAGTGGCGGCGATGGGAGCAACGGTTGGGGTATCCCTATGGCGACGGATATCGCTTTTGCCATCAGTGCGCTTGTGCTTTTGCGCAACAGAGTCTCAACCTCGCTTGTGACATTTTTGGTCGCTCTTGCCATTGTGGATGACCTTGGAGCGGTTATCGTTATCGCACTTTTTTATACAAACGAGATTCATCTTTCATGGCTTATGATGGCGTTTGTGGCATTTTTAGTGATGGTTGCGCTCAACCGTTTTGGTATCCATGCGGTGCTTCCTTACTTTGTCGTGGGGCTTTTTATGTGGTTTTTTATGCTCGAATCTGGCGTTCATGCGACCATCGCAGGGGTAATCGCCGCACTAAGCATCCCATCAAAACCAAAATACACACCAACCTCTTTTACCGCTCACACCAAAAATCTCCTTGACGAGTACGACAACTATCCTGTTGCCACTGACCACACCATGCACGAGAGACAAAAAGCGATTTTACAAAACATAAAAGACAAGATAGACGCCGTCGGTTCTCCATCCGCACGCATTGAACACTCACTGCATCTGCCTATAAGCTTGGTGATTATCCCGCTTTTTGCCCTTGCAAATGCAGGAATCGCCATAGATTTCTCCTCTATCAATGAGTCCATCACGCAAAATGTCTCTTTGGGCATCATCATGGGACTTATCTTTGGAAAAGCTCTCGGGATTGCGGGGATTGCCTACTTAGCCATCAAACTTAAAATCGCCTCACTGCCGCAAAACAGCACGATGAACCAGATAGTGGGTGTCTCATTTTTGGGCGGTATCGGCTTTACGATGTCCATCTTTGTCGCTGATTTGGCATTTGCGGGCAATGACGCACTTATCTTTCAAGCAAAGATTGGCATACTCACCGCCTCTTTATGTGCGGGATTTTTGGGCTTTTTATGGCTTCGTTACGTCGCAAAAAGTCCTGTGCAAGAGCAATAATAGTTTTTTAGTGTTATAATAGTTCTATGAACCAAACAAGGATACTTTATGAAAAAACTGCTTCTTCTACTAGCCGCTGTCGCTTGGCTCTTAGGTAACGACACTGCTCATGAGTTTGCAAAAAGTGCGGAGTGTCAGGCGTGTCATCCAAAGATTTATGAGGAGTATTACGGCTCCATGCACGCTAATGCTACGCCCGACAAAGACCCCATCCATAGAGCCGTCTGGGACAAGCATCCGCACAAAAACAAGTTTGAACAATACTCTTGCGGCAAGTGCCACTCCCCTGCCGCCGACAACCTTGACGCTATGCTTACAAAAGAGCAAAAAGCACTTCATGACCCAAAAAATGAAACGCATCAAGAAGCGGTTAGTTGCGCATACTGCCACCGCATAGAGAGCATCGAACATGGAAAGATGAGCAACACAAACATCATCTCCAAAGAAAAACTTAGCTTTTACGGCTCTACGAGAAGCTCCTTAGAATCGCCCTACCACAAAATCATCACCGAGAAAAACGACCATTTTGCCAACGGCAATGTCTGCATCGGATGCCATTCACACAACCTCAACGCTCATGGGCTTAACCTCTGTTCTACAAATGTAAATGACGAGATGAGCACCTCAAACTGTGTAAGCTGCCACATGCCAAAAGTAGATGGGAGTTTCTCCTCCATCATAGAGACAAAAACACACTCTTTCCACGGTTTTGCAGGGGCACACACTAACTCCGACATGCTCAAAAAGTATGTCCAAATCTCCATTTTACGCAACATTGACCACTTTATCATCAATGTTGACAACCAAACTTCTCACGCACTCCTGCTCCACCCGATGCGCCTAGCCGTTCTTAAGATTAGCGTTACAAGAGGCGGCAAAACAGAGGAACTTGCAGAGGAACAGTTTGTACGTGTCATAGGCAAAGAGGGCAAACCAGCTATGCCATGGGTTGCTGATGTAACGCTAAAAGACACCATGGTAAAAGCCAACGAAAAAAGAGCCGTGAGAAGAGACTTCAAACTAGAAAAAGGGGATAAGGTAAATGTTACGCTCGGATGGTTTTTAGCACATCCAGAGTCGCTTAAGTCTCTTGGGCTAGAAAACGAAAAAGCAGCAAAAGAGTTCCATATCTTCAAAAAAGAGAGTTTTGGCTTTTGACAAAGTTACCTTATGTTAAAATTGCCAAAAATCTGACACTATTCAAGGGCATTTAGTGAAAATAGCACTTCTCACACTTCTCTTTGCCCTCTCTCTCTGCGCTCATGAGCTAGAGAGAGTTACGCTTCAACTTGACTGGAAATTTCAATTTGAAAATGCTGGTTTTCTTATGGCGCAAGAGAAGGGTTTTTACAAAGAGGCGGGACTTGATGTAGCCATCTTGGAGTATGAGGGCGGAGAAGATATTATTGATAGTGTCCTAAAACAAAAAACCAACTACGGTATCTACCACTCCAGCATCTTTGTAGAGGATGGTAAAGTCAAGCCCATCATCCTCCTAGCGACTTATCTACAACAATCTCCGCTTATTTTTGTCTCACATACTCTTATAAAAGAGCCAAAAGAGATGATTGGCAAGACCATCATGGGTACGAGCAATGAGCTAAAATACAGCCCTTTGGGACTGATGCTTAAGCACTACAACATCACAAAAGAGAACTCCACCATCCAAGAGCATACTTTTAACATTAACACTTTTATAGATAAAAAAGTAGATATCATGAGTGCATTTACCTCCAACCAGCTTTTCGAACTTGATAGAAGAGGTGTGAAATATCATATTGTCAAGCCTCTTGATTTTGGTTTTAACATGAGTGCATCCAACCTTTTTGCATCCAAAAAAGAGATAGAGGAAAATCCCCAAAGAACAAAAAGATTTATTGAAGCAAGCAACCGTGGATGGGAGTACGCCATCAAACATATAGATGAGAGTATAGAAGTTTTACAGAAAAAACATGGAGTGGCAAAAAGCAAAGAAGCACTTTTATATGAGGCATACGAGATTAAAAAGTTGATGAATCTGGACTTTTTCAAAATCGGAGAGATAAACAAAGAGCTAACTGAACTCACATTTAGACAACTTAAGCGTTCAGGTTTTGTCGATGTAAGCGAAGAGCTTCATCGCTTCAGCTTTGATGATGTGCTTAAAAACATCCAGAGCGATTTTGACCTAAACAGCCAAGAGAGAGCCTACCTACAGGCAAAAGGAAAGATTAGAGCGTGCGTTGACCCAGAGTGGTATCCATTTGAGATGATTCGTGATGGAAAGTATGTAGGCATAGCTGCGGACGTAATGCAACACTTTGCGAGCAAATTTGGTATTCCCATAGAGCATGTAAATGTTTCAAACTGGCAAGAGTCTCTTACAAAAGCCCAAAAAAGAGAGTGTGACATCTTCTCCCTTGCGACAGAGACACCGACACGAAAACTCTATATGAATTTTACTCAGCCTTATCTACACTTGCCAGTGGTGGTCGTCACTGACAACACAAAACCATTTACAGATAGCATCGCTGAACTGCGTGGCAAAAAAATAGCCGCTGTTACAGGGTACTCTATCATAGAGATACTTCACTCCAAACACCCATCCATCGAAGTGGTTGAAGTAAAAACCATCAAAGAAGGGCTTGATATGGTTATGAGAGGAGAAGCGTACGGCTACATAGATAACCTTATGGTTGTCTCCTCCTACATCCAAAAAGAGTACACAGGACTGCTCAAAGTATCCGCAAGGCTTGGCGAAAATCTCGCTTTTAGCGTAGGTGTGAGAAATGACGAACCTCTTTTGCTGGATATTTTTAACAAAGTTATTCCGACACTGGGCGATGAAAAACGCCAAAGCATCTACAACAGATGGGTCTCGGTCGTCGAAGAGGTCTCATACTTTGACAAATCCATGCTTCTTAAGGCTTTTGGGGCTTTACTGCTTCTAATCACATTTTTTCTCTACAGAGAGTATCTGCTAAGAAAGTACAACACAAAACTGATGCAACTCTCCATCACCGACAAGCTCACAGGACTTTACAACAGACTTAAAACAGATGAAGTGCTTGAAGATGAGCATAAAAAAGTACGCCGATTTAAGGGGTATAAAACCGCCGTTGCCATTTTGGATGTTGACTTTTTTAAACATGTAAATGACACTTACGGACATCAAGCAGGGGATGGCATACTCAAAGAACTTGCATATATACTCAAGAAAAACTTACGAGAAACAGACACTATCGGACGGTGGGGCGGAGAGGAGTTTATGATTATCTTTGCCAACACCTCACTTCAAGATGCACAAAAGGTATGTGAAAACTTGAGAGAAAGAGTAGAGCAATACCATTTTGAGAAAACAGGTATTACCGCAAGTTTTGGCGTTGGCTTGCTTGAGGGCGAACGAACCATCTCAGAATCTATCTCTTTAGTGGATGAAGCCCTCTACAAAGCAAAAGAGAGCGGACGTAACAGAGTGGTTGCTACTTCACTCAGCAAACAGAAATAGAGCATGAAAACTTTTACACTATTAGTCATTCCGTTTACTGTTTTTGCTTTAGGCGATATGAAAAAAGAGAAATCCTATAAGTACGGAGAAATCTCCAAAAAACTCTTATAGTGTTGCCGCTGCTCTATCTTAAATTTACTAAGCAGTATGATTTAGAGAAAAAATAGAGCTTATTTTTAAAACTTCTGCATCTAAAAAATGCAAAAGAGGTTTGTTTACATCTACTCTATTGTGTATGAGTTCTGCTGCCGTTTGAGATGATACCGCCCATAAAAGCTTGTTTTGCACTATTTTAAAAAACTCTACCGTTTTTTCATCTTTTGGGTCATAGTCTATACTTGTCATATAAATATCTTTGATTTTTTGATAAAAAAACCTCTCGCTTAGCCGTATCTCTCGCAGGCGGTTTTGAAGCTCATCAAAATAGCTCATAGCGTTGCCATTTTTAAATCGCTCATCATTTAGCGCAAAGCCTTTAGTGATGTACTCTTTTAGCTTGTCATTTGCCCAGATACGAAACTTTGTACCCGTAGATGACCGCACTCTAAAACCGATGGCTATAATCATATCCAGATTGTAAAACATCACTTCATTGGTTTGAGTTTTTCCCTCAATAGCACCATGTTAGGATGTTGCTATTGTCTATCATTTGTTTTTTCATAGTATATGCTTGAAATCTCCCAATGTCCACCTTTGGCACCGCCGATTCGTTTAATGATATTTTGTTCTTTTAGCTTTTTGATATTTTCTTCAATCTTTCTACTTGAAATCCCAACTACGCTTGACAAATCTTTTGCAGATATTTTTGGATTTAATTTCATTTGCTTAACTATTTTACTTTGATTATCAGTCAAATTTTCTCCGACCTTTTCTCCGACCTTATTAAAATAAAACTCCACCCACAAACCATTTAGCCATCTTTATTTCAATTTTTCCATTTACAAGATTATTTCCATTAATAAAATAATACTCTCCATCATCAATATATTTAGGTGTCCCATGCAATCCATCTCCTAAAATTGATACTATTTCTTGAATTGTTGTTTCTTCCCACCCCTTTGGTAAATTACTCATCATCCACCGCCTTTAAATCCTCATTTTCAAACTGTGCTTCTATCTCTTCAATACTAGGAAGTGATGATTTATACTCTTTTGGCAAGATTTCTGTGAGTTCATATTGGCTTATGCCCAAAGGTTTATTTATATCTTTGAGGGCATACTCTACGACTAAATCATTTTTTGATTTGCAGATAAGTATTCCTATGGTTGGGTTGTCATTTTTGTCTTTTATCTCACCATCAACTGCCGATGTATAAAAGCTAAGTTTTCCTGCAAATTCTGGTTTGAACTCTGTGGCTTTTAGCTCTACTACCACATAGCATTTGAGCTTGATATGATAAAAAAGCAAATCTATCCTAAACTCATCACCGCCAACAATCAGCTTATATTGTCTGCCTACAAAAGCAAATCCACTTCCTAATTCAAGTAAAAATTTCGTGATATTTTCAGTCAGTGCATTTTCTAGCTCTTTTTCAAGGTAGCCTTTGGTAAGGGATAAAAAATCAAAATTATAAGGGTCTTTTGTGATCTCTTTTGCTAAATCTGATTGAAAAGGTGGTAATGTAGCTTCAAAGTTAGTGATGGCTTTGCCGTCTCTTCCATAAAGATTTGTCTCTATTTGATGTATAAGTACATTTCTGCTGATACCATTTTTGATGGTGTTTTGTACATAATATAGGGCTTCTTCGATAGTTTTGCATTTTTGAATGATGGCGATATTGTGTCCCCAAGGTATCATCAAAATTTGAGCAACAACTTGTTGGCTTTTTTCTTCATCAAATTGCGAAACAAGTTGTTTCGTATTTTCAATACTACTTTCGCCCACAACTTGTTGGCTTTTTATAGTTTTCAATTCGCCCACAAGTTGTTGCCAAAATAAAAACCATTGTCTAATATTTTTTATATTTGTATATGAAAACCCTTTTACATCAGGAAATTCTGCAATCAAATCATTACTTAGTTGCTGTAAAAACCCACTTCCCCAAGTGCTATTTTTTTGCTTTTCAACAATCTCATTTCCAAGATTCCAATAAAATTCTAATAATGTACTATTTACTTGTATTGACGCTTTTATTTGAGAACTTTGAAACTTTTGTTTTATCTGGCTTAGCCACTCTTTATACTCAGATGAAATTATTTTATTCATAAGCTATAACCTATTTTCAATAACTGCTCTTTTATCTCATCATCAAGGATTTTTTCTTGCTCCATTTGTTTTGATAATGTAGATGTTAGATGTTCCATTTTTTCTTCAAAAGAAACATCATCATCTTCTTGCGTGACTATTCCTACATATCTTCCAGGAGTTAAAACAAAATCATGCCCTGCTATATCTTCTAAAGTAGCAGATTTACAAAATCCTGCTATATCTTCATAGCCATCTTTTTTTCGCCATTTTTTATAGGTTTCTTCAATTTTAGCTATCTCTTTATCGGTAAAATCTCTTATCACTCTTGTTTTCATATATCCTAATTCACTGGCATCTATAAAAAGTGTTTGGTTGTCTTTTGGGTCTCTTCCTCGTCTTAGTATCCAAATTGTTGCAGGGATTCCTGTATTGTAAAAAAGTTGTTTTGGTAAAGCGATGATACACTCCACAAGATTATCTTTGACAATTTTTTCCCTAATAAGACCCTCTCCACTATTTGTTGAACTTAAACTTCCATTTGAAAGTACCGTTGCCATAACTCCATTGGTAGCTAAATGATAAATCATATGTTGCATCCAAGCAAAATTTGCATTTCCATTTGGAGGAGTTCCATATTTCCATCTTCCATCTTCTGCTAATATATCTGCTCCCCATTCTGATTGATTAAATGGTGGATTTGCCAAAATATAATCTGCTTTTAAATCAGGATGTTCATCTTTTAGGAAAGTTCCCTCTGTATTCCAAGCTACAAATTTTGAGTTGATATTTCTTATTGCAAGATTCATTCTTGAAAGTTTCCAAGTAGTTTGATTTGATTCTTGACCGTAGATTGTAATATCTTGAATATTTCCACCTATCACATCTTCCACAAATTTTTCACTCATTACAAACATTCCACCACTTCCACAAGCAGGGTCGTAAACTCTTCCTTTTTTAGGCTCTATCATTTCAACCATAAGTTTTACAATAGATTTTGGAGTGTAAAACTGTCCACCTTTTTTACCCTCTGCACTTGCAAATTCACCTAAAAAATACTCATATACACGCCCCAGTAAATCTTTTGTATCAGCACTGTGAGCTTGAAGTTCTATATCTGAAATAACATCTATTAGCTGTCCAAGACTTGCTTTATCAAGATTTGCTTTTCCATAAACTTTTGGAAGTACATTTTTAAGTTCTCTATTTTCTTTTTCAATAGCACTCATAGCATCATCTAAATAAACACCTATCTCTGGAAGTTTTGCTTTGGCTTGAAGTTCTGCCCATCTAGCTTCTCGTGGCACAAAAAAACAATTTTCTGCTATATATTCATCTCTATCTTCAGGGTCTGAAAAACTATCCCCAGCTAATCTGTCATAAAGTTCTTGAAAAGAATCTGAGATATATTTTAAAAAAATTAGTCCCAATACAACATTTTTGTATTCGGCTGCATCAATGTTTTTTCTTAATCTATCCGCCGTTTTGAAAAGTGATGCTTCAAAATCACCATTTGTTTCTTTTGCCATATGTTTGTATCCTAATTTTTTTATGTTGTAATATATTGTTTGGTCTATTTATTTTATCTTTTTCTTCATATAGAACTATTAAATTAAAAAGATTTTGTTGAAAAATAATTTCAAATAAAATATATCTACACAAATAAGGTATCTTGCTCATCTATCGCCAAACAGCGATAAGCCTTGAAGCTATTTTAAACTTATCTCACAACCCCT
>JAOTSA010000013.1 GCA_030247515.1 Sulfurimonas sp.
ATAATCGTATGAATAATTATACATAAACAATTTAAAAAATACAAATATTTTAGTTAATTTGAAAAAAAAAAGGTAAAATCCAATCTATAAAATATTATAATGGTTATTAATGAAACGATTAACAAAAGAAGAGGCTCTTTATCTCATAAAAAATGCAGATTTAAAAGAGCTTGGACGCATGGCAACGGCTCGCAAAAAAGAGCTTCATCCAGACAATATCACCACTTTTGTGGTGGACAGAAACATCAACTACACCAACATTTGTTGGGTGGATTGCAAATTTTGTGCATTTTACAGACATGAAAAAGATGCAGATGCTTATGTTCTTACATTTGATGAGATTGACGCAAAGATAGACGAGCTACTTGAAATCGGCGGAACGCAGATACTTTTTCAAGGTGGGGTGCATCCAAAGCTAAAGATTGAGTGGTATGAGGAGTTGGTGGAGCATATCCATACCAAATATCCCACAATTACGATTCATGGTTTCTCTTCCATCGAGATAGATTTTATCGCCAAAGTTTCGCATATAAGCGTTGAAGAGACTTTGGAGAGACTGCACGCAAAAGGTCTGGCTTCTATCCCAGGGGCGGGTGCGGAGATACTCTCTGACAAAGTTCGTGACATCATCGCACCTAAAAAAATTGATAGCGAAGTCTGGGTGGATATACACAGAAAAGCTCATAAACTCGGCATTATGTCCACGGCTACCATGATGTATGGAACTATCGAGAGCGATGAAGATATCGTGGATCATTTTGATATGATAAGAAATCTTCAAGATGAAACGGGCGGTTTTAGAGCTTTTATCATGTGGAGTTTCCAGAGCGAAAATACCGAACTTTTACGCCTCTTTCCCGACATGGAAAAACCATCATCCAACCGCTACCTAAGACTTCTTGCCGTTGCAAGACTTTACTTAGATAACGTCCCAAATATCCAAAGCTCATGGGTGACGCAAGGTCCTTACATCGGGCAGATGGCTTTGATGTTCGGCGCAAACGATTTGGGTTCAACCATGATGGAAGAGAATGTCGTAAGCTCCGCTGGAGCGGCGTACAAGATGGCAAAAGAGGAGATGGTACACCTCATACGAGATATCGGCGAGATTCCTGCTGTGCGTAACACGGCGTATGAGATTTTAGAGAAATTTGCATAGATGAACAAGATACTCACGATACTACTTATGTTAGGAAATATACTTATGGCAGCAACGATAGATGAGATAAAAACAAAAGATGTAACTACTCCGCTTATTTTTGAACAGGACAAAAGATTGCCGCTTGTAACCATGCAGTTTATCTTTAAAAACAGTGGTAGCGTTACAGATACGACCAAAGCTGGCTTGGCAAAACTAAGCGCAAAAGTGCTAAATGAGGGTACAAAAACATTAGGCTCAAGCGCATTTGCGGAGGCACTCGAGAGCAAAGCGATTCATATCTCCGCTTCCATAGGCAAAGAGACTTTGGTTTTGGAGCTTGGGTGTCTAAAAGAGGAGCTTGACGAGGGGCTTGGCTATTTTGAGATGCTTTTAAAAGACCCAAACTTTACAAAAGATGCCCTTGAAAAGGTAAAAACAACAACACTCGGCTCTTTGGCAAACAAAGAGAGTGATTTTGACTACATCGCCTCAAATGAGTTAGATGCGATTTTGTTTGAAGGCAGTGTGCTTGCAAATCCATCTTCAGGAACGATAGAGAGTGTAAAGAGCATAGAGCTTAAAGATGTAGAGACATTTATAAAAACAAATCTTGTCTCTTCAAAACTTATCGTTGCTTTTGGCGGAGATGCTGAGCTTGACGAGATAAAGCCAAAAGTGGCAAAAATCGTAAAATCCATTTCTCTTGGGCAAGAGAGTGAAGTAAAACGTTACGAAGTCACCCGTGAGCCTAAAGAAAAAACAGTTAAAAAAGAGACGCAACAAGCTTATGTTTACTTTGGTTCGCCATACAACGTAACCATCGGTTCTGATGATTACTACAAGGCAAAAGTTGCTACCTTTATCCTCGGAGCTGGCGGTTTTGGCTCAAGACTGATGGAAGAGGTACGTGTCAAAAAAGGACTTGCCTACTCTGCGTACGCAAGAATGGATGTAACAAAATCAAGCAGTTATCTTAGCGGACATCTGCAAACCAAACTAGAATCACTTGAAGATGCGAAAAAAACAGTCAAAGAAGTTATGGCAGAGTTTGTAAAAAACGGCGTAAAAAAAGAGGAGCTTGAGCAGACCAAAAAGTTTTTGCTTGGAAGCGAACCTTTAAGGGTTGAGACCATGAGCCAACGCCTCAACAGAACCTTTATGGAGTACTACAACGGACATAAACTTGGCTATGCACAAGAGGAGTTAGAACGCATCAAAAACCTCAAGGTTGGGGAACTCAACGAGTTTATAAAAGCACACAAAGAGATTTTAGAGATGAGTTTTGCGATAGTCACAAAGTAGTAAAAAGTAAAAAGTATGACAATTTGTCATATTTTTGAAGAAGTTTTTGGATTTTTCTTATAATGTTGTTGTCGCCACCCAAAAGGTGGGACAAAAATTACCATTTGGAGGTTAAGATGAGGTATCTTAACTACGCCTTAAGGGTTTTAACTATCATCTACATCATAGTAAAACTCATCAAGGAGTTGAGTTAGAGGTTCGCCCCTCTAGCTCTCCTTTGGTAATTATAACAAAAAAAGGAAAAATTATGGAAAATTTGACAGATATTTTACTTACTCTCATTATTGTTATTTTGGTTTTTATGGTTGGCAATCTTCACTCAAGAGTGAAAAAGCTAGAAGATAGTTCAGGCAAATAGCCATGAAACTCTCAAAAGAGCAAGAGCAAAAATTTCAAAAGCTAGGCATCGGCAGTTGCAGTGAACTTGCTCTTTTTACACCATCATCCTATGAAGATTTGAGACTTTTCGACAAACTTCATCCGCACACCATGCAACTCATAGATGCGACAGTAGAGACCGTTTATAAAGCCCCAAACTCTCTTCAAGTTACATTTTTCGCTCATAACTTTGGTCATACTATCACAGGCGTACTTTTTCGCCCAAAACCCTACATGTTGCATCAGTTTAGAGTTGGTGAGAGGGACTGTTACTATGGCATGATAGAGTGCAAAAGCGGTCAATGCACCATCAACATGCCCAAAAAAGTAACCAACATCGGAGCTATCACGCCAAAGTACAAATCACCTCTTAGAAGCGATGTGATGCTCCGCCTCATCCAAATTATGCTTACCAAAGAAAATCTGCTTGAAGAGGGGTTAAAAGAGGAGGTAGCGGAGGCACTTTTAGCTCTTCATTTTCCAACATCAAAAGCACCAGAACTCAAAAATCTCGACCCAAAAACTCTTCACGCACTCAAATATACAGAACTTTTTCTCTATATGAAACAGCTTGCAAAAACAAGAAGATATTTTCAAACACACTCATCCCCCACCCGTTGCTACAAAGAGTGGGCGCAGAGTTTGCCCTTTGTGTTGAGTGATGAACAGTACAGAGCCATAGACGACATAAAAACCGATTTTACCAAAGATGTTGCGGCTAGACGCATGATAGTCGGTGATGTGGGAAGCGGCAAGACGATGGTTATCCTTGCATCGGCTTTTATGATGCACCAAGAACGCTCCATCCTTATGGCACCCACGACCATTTTGGCAAACCAGCTCTTTGAAGAGGCGAAAAAATACCTGCCATCACTCAAAATCGCACTTGTGACCAACAAAACAAAAGCGATAGATTTGAGTGCGTACGACTTTCTCATCGGGACACACGCACTCCTATATAGAGAACTTCCAAAAGCCTCTCTTGTGATGGTGGACGAACAGCACAGATTTGGAACAGTGCAGAGAAACTTGTTAGAGAAGTTGGTAAGCAGCGGCGAAAAGAAGCCCCACTTTTTACAGTTTTCAGCTACTCCCATTCCACGAACACAGGCGATGATAGAGACAGCACACATAGATGTCTCGCTCATCACAACCACCCCTTTTAAAAAAGATATCACAAGCCAAGTGATACGAAAAAATGATTTTAAAGAGCTTTTAGAGCATATAAAAAGCGAGTTAACGCAAGGCAATCAAGTGCTTCTTGTCTATCCACTGGTAGAGCAGAGTGAAGTTTTGGAGTACCAAAGCATAGAGGAGGCAAGGGGATTTTGGGAGAAGCGGTTTGAGCGTGTTTATGTGACACATGGCAGGGACAAAGAAAAAGAGGAGATTTTGCAGGAGTTTAGTAACAAAGGCGATATTCTCATTGCAACAACAGTGGTGGAAGTAGGTATCTCACTCCCACGCCTAAGCACCGTTGTCATAGTCGGAGCAGAGAGACTAGGACTCTCCACGCTACATCAACTCCGTGGGCGTGTTAGCCGCACAGGACTAAAAGGCTACTGTTTTTTATATACCAACCAAAACGCCTCACAGCGACTAGATATGTTTATCCAAACAAAGAGCGGATTTGACATCGCAAACCTTGACCTAAAGTTTAGAAAAAGCGGCGATTTACTCAAAGGACACAACCAAAGCGGAAGCGAATTTGCGTGGGTGGATTTGGCGGAAGATGAGGAGATAGTTAAAGAGGTAAAGAGGGTTTTGAAGTAATTGTCAATTTTTATTTTTTTGTGATATAATTATTTTGTAAAACAAATAAATCCGTCTGATTAACTAACAGACTACGGAAATGAGGGCTAGAGCTTCTGCTTTAGCCTTTTTTTTTGCCTTTTTTCTGGCAAGGCTGGGGTGGGCGGGAGTTTCTGGAAAAGGATTTTATTTGTTTTATAAATTCTTAGTAGTCTTTTTAGTTTTGATGGTGTTTGCACCCGCTCTTTACTAATCAAAACAGAGGGATTAGTTACCCCTCTGGCTACTATGCCTCCATTACAAATTTTATCTTTTTTATCAACTCAAAACCCCCCTAGTAAAGCCCAAACTTCAAGTTTAGAAAAAGCGGCGATTTACTCAAAGGACACAACCAAAGCGGAAGTGAGTTTAAATGGGTCGATTTGGCAGAGGATGAGGAGGTGGTTAGAGAGGTAAAGCGGGATTTGTACTATTAAAAATAATCAGCAATTTTCCAATGGTTTTTGTGTGCTAAATACCCGACTACAATTGCCGTAATAACCGTAAAGATAAAAATAGATACATTATCCATTTTTACACTCCTTTATCTCATTTTTTAATTTATTTAACTCAAAATAGTTTATTGCAATACCCAGCAAAAAAAATCCAAAAATACCAAAGAGTGCAAAAGAAAAAAGTCCGCTTTGAGTGATGGCGTAGCCACCTACTCCACCGCTTGCCGCAAGTAGCAGAAATGATTTTTTATATACCAAATCTGCCTCTTTAGCAATGATGTCAGCTTTATCTTTGCGCTCTTGTAGTGTCATGAGGTGATTATACCATAGTACATTTTAGTAAAGCCCAAACTTCCCGTCATTTCTCTTGTAAAGCACTCTTGTTTTGCCGTCGTTGTCTATGAAGATTTCAAAGAGTTTTTTGTTCTCTTTTAGGTCATTTAGGACATCTTCTACTTCTCTTGGTTTGTAGAGTTCTAGTGCTACTGGTACTATCTCATCCTCCATCGCTTCGCTTAGTTCGTGTAGGTTGATGCTCTCACTTGCTTGGATTTTTGCTTCGTTGATACCGTCTTTATGGTGTTCACTCTCTTTGTCATGCATACGGCGCATCGCTTTTTGCGCTCTTGAAGTCGCTAAGTCTATAGCCGCATAGAGGTCTTGGTCGCCTTGTTCTATGACGATAGAGTTTTTGTGCGCAAGGTTGATGACAAACTCTACTCTTGAATGCTCCTTGCCCTTTTTAGTCTGTGCTGAAGCGATAATGCTAACCGAGATGATGTCCATATGGTATTTGCTAAGTGTTTCGATGGAGGCGTGCATATGCGCTTTGATAGCATCTGTAAGTTCTATATGACGTCCTGTTAATGATATATTCATGAGAAATCCTTTAGTTGTAGGTAGAAAATGATTATAGCACTAAATGGTTTATATTGTTACAATTTAGAGCTTTTGCATAGTTCTTCTAAAAAAACGTATAGGTTCTGTTGTGACATTTGCGTCTGTACTGACAACTACATCTATCAAGGCTGAACCGTTTTGTTCTGAAGTGTTGATGTCATCTATGTACATATCACACGCACCTACAGTGTTAGTAAAAACATACTGTACTGTAACATTTACATCAAAAACAGTATCAATATCAGTGTTAAGAAAAGGTCGATGTGGGGTTGAGCTTGTGTCTAAACAGTTTGTTGTCGGGTCTCTTTGTCCAATCTCTAGCATGGTTAGCTCTACCGCACTCTTTGCCACTAGTTCGGCTTGCTCATAAAGGTACAAATCAACCGTTCTTTTTGTTGTCTCGGTTGTGAGTGCAAGAGAGAGTGCCATGATGGTAGAGACAACAAGTACGACGGCTATCGCCATTATCATGGCAAAACCGCCTTTTTTTTGGTAGGTATTTGCTCTTAAAATACTGTTTTGTCTTTGCATAGCGAGTACTCCTCCATCAAATCAGTTTTCACGCATACTTGTATCTTAATGATAGAACCAACCCCCGTAAATCTAAATGTACTTACATTTTCCATAATGATAGAGCTGTTGCCGTCTGTGTAGCTTTCGCCTCTCCACGGCTGATAGTTGTAGTGTAGTTTGAGTGTGCCTGTTTTTGTTGTTGTATTATAGTCCGCCAGCTCCACCGCATACGCAGTCCAAGCAAGCTGATAGTACTCATAAACATCAACACCGCTAAAGTCGTTAACTGCTCCTGTTAGTCCATCTACAGGAACAAATTGGTTTATCGTTCCATTGATATGTATGGGGTGCATAGCTCCGCTTTGAGTTTCTAATGCTCCACCCCAACCATAACTAGTATATACATCGCTATCCGAACCTACAAAATAGAGAGCCGCATCATTGATACCACTGCCCCCATCAGAGAGAGCGATAATGAGGTTGTTTATGGCAGAGGTATTTGTCTCGGGAGAAACTAATGCTGAGGTATTTGTGTCTGGATGTCTTAAGTCGATGATTCCGCTCCAAAGAGGCTGTGTCGATGTGTCCCCTCTAAAACCGTCCATATCTGCTCCTATCCACTCCAAGACAGTTGCATTTTCGCCTAATGATGAACTGGAAACGGGTTCATATGTGTTGCCGGGGTATCTTGCTATAGTAGAATCTTTTATCCTATACATAAGTTTTGATGCTATGGTCTCAACTGCCGCTTCACTTTGTGACTGCAAAGTGTTGTTTGTGTTTGAAAATATGAAATTGTTATACGCTTGAAATAGCAGTTCAATGCCAAATTTGCTTAGTATCCCTATGATGACGATAACTAAGAGGAGTTCTATGAGAGTAAAAGCACTTTTACGCATCAAAACCTCCTTTTAAAGTAGTCTGCCTCGCCTATGTTGGCGGCAAATAGTCTTAGGAGTGTTAATGTATCGTTATTTTCATCGGTTACGGTACAGTTTAACTCTTTTACATTGTTGTTTATTTTTGATATTGTCATTTCACTTTTGTATTTCTGCTTGTACCCTGCCGCAGTAGCATTGATATCGGTATAAAGCATATCCGATGCTGCATGAACGCTTCTGTTGAGACTAAAGCACTCGGTACTTGTGTTTGCATCGACATAGTTTACTCCTGTTACAACATTGCTATCCAAACATCTTCTATGGAAAGGTTGTAAGATATGTCCTGCTTTTAACCTTGTGGCATTGCAGTCCCCGTCAACATCTACAACTCTCTCCCCGCCGCTTGCGTTGATATCTTCTATGGATCTGTTATCCCAGTAAAACGAGCTAGCCCCCATCAACTCTGCAGATGCGGCAAATATGGCTTCTTGAACCAGACTGTTCTCAACCCCCTTTGAAGTTATCTGCATCATAACGGGAATCGACATAACCACGATAGACATGATTACGATAGCAAAGATAAGCTCTATAAGAGTAAAAGCATATCTCACGGAGCCTCTTACCACACTATTCTCCTGTTTGTTCTGATAGATTGGTCTGTTTTGGTTGTCGTGTTTGTTTCATGCTTACCGCTCCAGCTTGCTTCACCGCTAAACTCGACTTGAAACTCATTTCTTGTGGCGGTTGCATTGTTTTCATCAAAAATCAGCCATGGAGATGCACCGTTTTGCATCGTTGTTTTGTATGGATGACCTTTGCTTCCATTATATCTTATGTTTGTTGTAGTGGTATTGTCATCTGCATCAACAATATCGTTTGCATCAATATTGGTTCCACCTTTTTGTACGACTATGCTTACATTTCCATCGTTCGCAGGGCTGTGATTTAGATTTTTATACCATCTTGCATCGTCTGTTCTTACTGAGTTTACTCCATTTGGAAGCAGTGTTTTGTTGCAATTCGCTCCAAAACAGAAAGATTCAAAGTATATATTTGCAGTGCCATTATTGTCTTTATATCTCTGTTTTGTTGCATGAGTACGCCCATATACAAAAGTAGCATTTCCATCTGCTTGTAGTGTTGTGTTTCCTGTAACGCTATCGTTGTTTTCAACATTTGTTACAGGGGAAATCATCATAAATGGATTTACAGTTGTTGTTACATTTCTGTCAAAGTTTATTCTATAAGACAAAGTTCCAACGCCATTGTTGAAGTTGGCAGAATTATGAGATGTTGTAATGCTTGTAAGAGCGGGGTTAGTTATAGAGCTTGAGTTAGTTTCTGAACTGTTGGCATCGTACCATCGAACAAGTGTTAGATTCTCTATATTTGGTGCAAATGAGAGAGAAATCGTACTGTTTCCATCTTTTGCATAACACGCACTTGAGTAGTTTTTTGTAGTGGCGTTTGTGTCAGCTTTTGCGGTTACTACAACACTTACAAGTGCCGATCTGTTTTGATCCAATGATGCGTTGTTGTCAAAGTTGTTTAGGTAAGTAAAGCCGTTTGAACCATTTGCGACTGTTGCGTTTACTTCAAAGTGGTCTGGTTTGACCTCTTTTACAAGAGTGTATTTTACTAAACAACCTACTTTTCCGTTTGCATCTGTAGTATTTGTGTCGCTGTTGGCGATACATTCGCTTTTTGCACTATCAGCAGCCGTCCAAGTGGAGTCTGTTATGTTGATATCAAATATCCCGACATCTCCAAACTTGATGTTGTTGGAAACATTATCATCACCATCAAAAGTTATGGAGTTAAATGTGGCGTTGGCATCGTTTGTAAGGTTTCCATCAAGCACGGCACAAGTAATCTTTTGTGTTTGCGGTGCGATAGCGGCTATACCGTTGTACCCAGTTAAAGCAGTGTTGTTGTAGCCTTTTGCCGTGGATGTTAAGTTAAAATTTTCTCCTGCTACAAGTGCAGAAGGGTTGGTTGAAGATGTGTAAGTGTCTGGGCGGATAGAGAAAGTGTCGGTTGAACAGTTAGCATTTCCATTGACCGCATCTGAGATACACATTAAACATCCATACGCATTATTGTATTTTTCAGGGGCAATATTCCCTTTACTTCCATTAGCGTTATAAGCATTTGAATCGCAGGCTGCATCTTTGCCAGTTTGTGCAGTTGTGCAAGCACTAATATCTTCTGTAAAGAGTGCATCAATTTTATTTGAGTTACCATTTAGGCACTGAGGGATGCCTTTTAGATTGCCATTCATACTGCTTTGGCTAACACAATTGTTTCCATTAAAGCTTGCAAATGACACTTTGTTCCAGTCAATAAAATGCAACTTTACTCTAGCTATTTTTTGAGCTATATTAGTAACTGTAAATGGGTTTGAAACGGCTGTGTATTGGTTGCCGTCATGTTGGAAAAGAGCAGAGACGTCTCCATTACTACTTAAATTGGTATCTTGTTGGCATGTATTATCTGATAGCCTAAAAAGAACCACCATATCAAAGTTATTTCCGACATAGATTGTCGGTTGATAGTTTGATGAATCTGTTCCTAGATAGACTGCCTCAAGCGTTGCCATATCTTTGTTTGCTATTTTTGTTTTTAAACCCATTGGTGGGCTAGCATAATAGTTGTATGAATTGTCAAAGCTATCTACGGTATCCATCTTTCCTGCATAAACAACGTTACCCAAAACCCCTGCCGTGTTAATATTGCTATGACCTAAAACAGTTATTTCTTCATGTGTTGCTGCATTATAATAGTGTGAGTATGCAACGTTTGTAACATTTTGTTCACTTGTGCTATTGTAGTCATCTTTAATTTCTACGGAAAATCTCATCTCATATCTATCATCAATAGCCATATATGGAACAAAACACCAAACTTTTGTTGCTTTTGAACTATTAGCATCGGCATAGTCAACTGAACAGTTTGCATCTTTTGGTATGTTGGAGTGTGTTGCGCCTGTTGCATAGTGCCAAGAAGTCTCCGTGGATTTTTTGAGCATTATGGAGTTTTTAATTGCTGTTGCATTTCTATCAATAACATCAAGGAGCATATCTCCGCCTACAGTTGATGAAAAAGTATCATAGATGGTTACGTTTTCGGCTGCTTCTGTACCGGAATTATTAAAGTCAAGAGTATATTCCACACTATCACCGGGATTTAAGATTTGAGTTGGAGATGTGTTTGAAACTTTACTAAATGCACTTATATTAGGTTGATAGATATCTACAGAAAATGCTATCATCCCGGGAAATGATTGATCTGAGGTGTTGTTGTTATTATGAACGCCCAATCGAATGGTTGTACTTGTTTGATTGCTGTCTATACAAGCAACCGTTGCGCCACCGGATGTTTTACAACTGTTATTGATAGAGAAAACATCCAAATCTATACCTGGATTGAACACTCTGCCGCTTGTAAGGTCTGAACCGTTTATAGTTATACTATCGTTTAATTGGCTGCCGACCGCATTTGCACTGTTATATAAGTTATTCATAGTTCCGGCTTTGTTTGCTATCTGCACTTTTTCGCCGGTTATTTTTTTCTCGCTACCCATTGTGTAAAATGCCATTGAGCCGGTAGGTGTTTGTGATAACGGGGTTAAAAATCCGCTAATATTTATATCTATTTGTTCATCTTGGTTTGTCGGTGGCAAAAGAAATTGAAATCCATCATAAATAGAGACATTTTTATATTTTTGTCCTGAAGCGATAGGGCGTTCATATTCAACTATCAAACTCCAACCTCCCATCGGTCCCCATTTTACATTTCCGGTTACTTCTGGTTCGTACATTTGGTCGTCTGTGCCGGCAGTTGCTTTGATATTTCCGACGGTAAATGTTTTTTTGTTTGTTCCGTTGTATCCACCGTTTTTGACTATATTGGTAACATCTGCAGTTGCTTGGTAGAAATGACGAAAACCTTTTGTGTTGGTTGTTGCGTTTATATATGAGTAGTAATTAACTTTTGAGTTATCGCTTGCATCCGCCGTGATATCATGGTTTGTGCCATCCGGTGTTTGCAAAACAACACTGTTGTATCCTGCAATCGCATTGTCAAATGCAGTTTGTGTGTAAGTTGTCCCATGGATGTGTCCATTCCAGTAAAGATATGCTTTTGTAATTGTTGCATCAGTCGGTATAGTTAAATCTGCACTTGATGAGTTAAGCGGAATCTGCGTTGTTGACTTATCTGTTAAAAATTTTGTATCGGCATATGCTAAATAATCCGTATAGTTCCAGTTACATGTATTGCCGCTACCCTTAACACAAATAATCGGTGCGCCCGTAACATTAAAATCGCCATAAATATTATCTCCGCTTGAACCGTTAGTATTTCTTAAAGTAAAAGGTCTAAAATTTTTTACAATACCACCTACAGTTGCTGTCGGACAAGCACTAACTTTTGTTTTATAGGTAACACCGCCTTTTGTATAAAGAGCATTGAGAGATACATTTGCCCAACTAAATGAAAACATAGAGTAGTCGTAAATGGTATGTGTCTGCCCCGTGCTAAAAGCTCCGTTTCCATCAGGGTAGTAAACAATCCCTTTATCAAACATACCGCTCATACTAAAACTGCCAAAAGTTGTACTAAGAGCTTGATCTATTTCTGCTTCATCGCTATCTTGAGCGGTTGTCTTTTCGGCACCGTCAAGTTTTATGGTGTCCATCATACTCATATTAATACCATCAAATGATTTTATGATAGTCACATCAGAGAGGGTATTCCCACTAACATTTCTAAGTGGTGTTGTGACACCGCAAAACATACCCATACCATCCATACAAAAACCCTCTTTTTGTATTGGATCGTAACAGACGTCTTGAGAGGTGGCTTCGGTAGCTGCTCCTGTACCAGTTCCTGAGATAGAAAAATTGTAGGGATTTTCATCGCTGTCGTCGTTTGCTATGGAGATTGTCGCATTGCGTGTACCGCTTGCACTTGGGTCAAAACGGACGGTAAATGTTGTAGAACCCCCTGCTGCTACAGATGCAGATGGCTGAGCCGTTACGGTAAAGTCTGAGGCATTTGTTCCGCCGATGCTAACGATAGGTGTTCCTGTAAGGTTAAGCACACCTGTGCCTGTGTTTTGGATGGTGTAAGTTTTATCTATCGTTCCGCCACTTACTAGGGTAGAGCCAAAATCAGTGTTATCTGTTGTATTTGGAGTTGTATCTCCATCGGAAATGTTGGTACTGTTGCCTTGGATGTTGATTTCTGGCGTAGCCCCAGTTCCTGAAATAGAAAAATCATAAGGATTCTCATTGCTGTCGTTGTTGGCTATAGATATAGTTGCATTGCGTGTACCGCTTGCACTTGGGTCAAAGCGGACGGTAAATGTTGTAGAACCCCCCGCCGCTACAGATGCAGATGGTTGAGTTGTTACCGTAAAATCGGATGCGTTTGTTCCGCCGATGCTAACGATAGGTGTTCCTGTGAGATTGAGTGTTCCTGTGCCTGTGTTTTGGATAGTGTAGGTTTTGTCTATCGTTCCGCTACTTACTAGTGTAGAGCCGAAACTTGTGTCAGTTCCGCCGTCTGCTATGCTGATTATGTTGATTTCTGGAGCTGGGGTAAATGTCATTGGAATATTATAAGTTGTAATTGCGTTATTGACATTTCTCAGTACTCTAATATAAACTGTAGTACTACTTGTAATATTTACAGATGTTGAAGAATAGCTAGTACCATCATTTACTTTTCTATCACTACCACAACTTGACGTAGATAGATAAAAATCAGTTGATTTGTTGGCAGAATAGCTATAGGTTAAAATCCCATCTATGCCAGGTTTAAAATAGTAATAGTCATTTGAATCAGTTCCATCAGAACAAGTGACTCCACCTCCTGCTTCACACAATGTCCCACTTTCAGTATGACTAACGGTACTTGATATATTGTGTAATTCACTAATTTGCTCCCCGTTACAGCTGTCATTTGAAGAATCATCAGCGAATAACAAACCACCTAAAAGTAGTAAAGATAAAAAAAATTTTGAAAATAGATTAAAAGTTTTCATAGAGTTTCCCTTTTTTTATGAGATTTGTCTTTTTAGAAATCCCAAATCAAGTTCATGACGACAAGAGACGTGATGACAAAGTCCGCAATGACAAAGCTTATGATAACAAAAAAAACTTGAAAGAGTTGCGTGACCTGCTTTTTTCATCTTAGGCTCCTTTTGGTTGGTTGAGAATAGTTTCGACAAAATACTTAAGGCTTTCAACCCTCTCTAAGTAAATATTGATATTTTCAATATCATCATGAATCTGCCCGTAACGACCCTCAACTGCGTACTCTGACAAGTCGTATAACTCTTCCATGTAAGAGGGAAGTTTTATGTTGTTTGCTTTGCCTTTTTTAGCAATCGCTTCGATGTCATGTGTTTTTTCTGTAGTGACTCCATGAAAAGATAAAAGTGATTTTAAAAACTTTTCAACGGCTTGCTGCAAATGAAACAAAATAGCTTCATCATCTATCTCATCCGATGGGTTTGCTTGTGCCAATCGTGCCATTGCCAAATCAGTGCTAGCTTTACGGTAAAAAATCTCAAACTGTCTCAAGCGCTCCATAACAGTTCTCCTTTTTGAGATATTGTTTGATACACTGAACCTGCCTCGTGTGAATAAAATTCAAATTCATCACTCTTTACCACAAGTAAATCTTTTGACATATCAATCCCAGACAATGCTTTTCTCATCGCACGTTTAATCTCTATCTTTTTATCAAAATCATCTTTAATCACCAAAATATCCAAATCACTATCATTATTAGGTTCTCCATACGCATACGAACCAAATAAATATATTTTCTGAGGATGGATTGAGTGTACAAGATTGTCAACAATAATATTTTTCAAGGTGTCTGTTATCATTTTATTCTCCTTGGGGATTATTTTCAAGAAATTGTTTCACATCATCGTATATTTGCTGCGCTGTTGCATAGAAAATTTTTGCCTGTTCACACGTAGGACGACCTGCTGGGAGGAGCCCTAAATCACCGGGATAGCGAGACTCAATATAAAGCTGATTGATTAATTCTAAAACAGCTTCATCCATCTCTATAGGAAGTTGTGATGAAACTTTATCTTTAAGCTTCAAAAGATCATGAACTTTCTCAATCTTTTCACCTTTTTCTTCAATCACTGCTTTAAAAACTTTTTCAATACATTGCTGAGCATGAAAAGCAATAATAGTAGTCAAATGCTCATTATCTTTTATCTCTTCAATAGTCATAAGATCCATTTGTGCAGCTTTAAACCACTCTCCAGTCATAAACTTCATACTAATCTTACCCCCTCATTAAGGATTTTTTGTGAAAATAAACTTCCAATTTCTTTAAAACGATTAAATTCTGGTTTAGTATAAACAATCAAATCAATTGGAACTTCAGATCTCAGTGTTCGTATTGCGCGACTCACACTTAGATAAATTGCTGATTTCTCATCGTAATTTTGAGGTATCACATCGCTATCAATGACAACCATAAGATCAATATCACTGTCCTTATGTGGTATACCGTACGCATGCGAACCAAAAAGAAAAATTTCAAAAGGTTTTACCGCTGCACTGATTTGAGAAACGATGGTATTTTTTAAGTTATCAGATATCATTTTATCCTCCTTTAGATTTTAATACACATCATCATATGTTCCAATATCGACTAAAACAATCTGTTCATCAACTATCTGTAAAACTAACACTATACGGTATTCATACGTCAAACGAACCGCATGAAACTTCTCTAAATTACCTTGAAGTTTGTGCAATTTCAGTGAAGCCTCAAACGGATCGTTTTGCAGCTTTTTCAAAATAATTCCATACTTGTCAAGTAAATCGGGATGCTTTTTGAAAAACTTAAACTCCCTTTTGGGATAACTTTTTTCTTTAACTAATTGCATTTTTGAGTTCCGCCATATATTCATCAATATCGCCAATCGGTTCAAAGCTCCTATAGTCTCCACGATTAATTTTGTCAAGCACCTCCAAACAATACTGCTCATCGATCGCCTCATCGTCTTCTTTTTTCTTTACTTCAAACTTTTTCACTATATCACTTTTCAGCGCATTTATCACCGCCATAAACTGCTCAAACTTGCTATCTTCTATCTCTAATGTTACTGTTTTCATTTTAGTCTCCTTGGGGTTTACCGATACTCTTTTGGAGTTTCTGTTGTAATATTATGGTTTGTTAGCTCATAATACAACTTGCCATTTCGGCTATAGACATTTGGGATACCTCTCTCTAGGCTGTCTCGTTGCGCCTTTTTAACGGCTTCTTTGCCAATTTTTAAAATCTTATCTCTCATTTGATAAAACGGTATATCTCTCATCTGCTCTCCTTTAGCTTTTCAAATAAAAATTCATCATAAACCATCTCTATGCCATCTTGAGAGTTGGCAATCTCCTCAAACTCATCATCTGAATTGTAGAACAAATACCAACTATCAACCTTTTGTTTGTAAAGATTCCAAAATAGTTTACGACTTCTATAAAAGCGTCTTATGATGTCTTCTGTAGGGATGTTATGTCCACCTTTTAAAACACGATTTTTTACCCTTGCTATGTTGATTTCAGGTGTTTCTAAAAAAAGATAAAAAAGAGTTGTCTCATACCCTAATTTTTTTGCTTTTTCTATGATTTTTACTATATACCGACCAGACAATGTCGTTTCCATAATAAAATCCTGACGCTCCGCTAGATGCTTTTTAATGGTTTGTAAAAAAATTTTACCTGCTTGAATATTATTTTCTTGCATAGATGCTGCTATCTCATCAGCATTTACAAAAGAGATATCATTTTGAAATGAAAAATCTTTTGCAAATGTTGTCTTTCCACTGCCGTTTGCTCCAGCAACTATGTAGAGATTCATCTTATGCTCCTTTTGGTCGGTTGTGTGATATTTCAACAAAATACTTAAGACCCTCAACCCTCTCTAAGTAAATATCAATTGGTTCGTTTTTTTAGAGATCCCAAATCGAGTTGAGGATGACAAAGCTTATGATAACAAAAAAAACTTGAAAGAGTTGCGTGACTTGCTTTTTTCATTTGCATTAGTGTATAACAACTTATGGAAAAAATAGATGAAATAAAAGCACATATAGGTTGGCTCAAAGAGTTATTTAAGATTCTTGGAACTATATTTGCTTATAACAAGTAAAAAAAGGAGTATTCATGAGTATTAAGGTTTCAGCTACGCAAGACCTTGCTGCTAAAGCGCTTGATTATAGAGCTATTCGTCAAGATATGATCTCTTCTAACATCGCAAATGCAGATACTCCTTTTTATAGACCACGTGACATCCGTTTTGAAGATATGCTCGCACAGGAAAAGGCAAAAGTGCTTGGGCAGAGCAGTCCAAAGCTTCAAATGGCGCAAACGAGAGATACACATTTTGGGCTTTTAGAAGAGTCGGGCAACGCAAAAACCAAGACTTTTTTTCGTGATGGACATATGGCTCGCAATGACGGAAACAGTGTGGATTTGGATGTGGAAACAACAGAGATGAGCAAAAACTCTGTTATGTTTACAGCTCTTGTCAATGCAATGAAAAAAGATAGCGGTATCTACAAAAGTGTTATTGATGCCTCTTCAAAACTTAGTTAAAGGCTAATGCCATGTCAAATTTTTTGAACAGTTTTGATATCAGCGGTTATGGACTCTCAGCTCAACGTGTGCGTGTCAACACTATTTCGCAAAACATCGCTAATGCGCATACGACGAGAACTGATGAGGGCGGACCTTATAGACGCAAAGAGGTGGTTTTTAAAGCTATCGATTTTAACGAGCAGTTTAACAAAGCTCTTGATGCTATGAGCGAGAGTGCAAAGTATGAAGACCCGCTAAACGAGGGGGCTTATGGTGCAAAGGTAAATCCTGCTATCATGAGCGTTGTAGTTGACAAAATCTCCAGAGACGACAAAGCGCCGCAGATGAAGTTTGAGCCAAACCATCCAGATGCGGACGCAAACGGGTATGTTGCGTACCCAAATGTTAATCCAGTTATAGAAATGGCCGATTTGGTGGAAGCAACAAGAAGCTATCAAGCCAATGTGGCGGCTTTTGAGAGTTCAAAAAACATAGCAAACAGTGCGATTTCACTGTTGCAGTAAGTAAAAGAGGAAGATTATGAGTGTGATTGATGGTATTTCTGG
Organism: Sulfurimonas sp.; assembly: GCA_030247515.1. Classification (GTDB taxonomy): domain Bacteria; phylum Campylobacterota; class Campylobacteria; order Campylobacterales; family Sulfurimonadaceae; genus Sulfurimonas. Next base: position 17,542 of record JAOTSA010000013.1, read on the forward strand.
CGTTTCATCTGCCGAACTGTTAAAACAAAAAAGTACGGTTGAGGGTAGCAGTGGGGGCGGAGAAGGTTTTGCGCAGCATCTCAAATCTGCTATCGGTGATGTAAATGAACTTCAACAAAAGAGCGAAAAAGCTCTCGGCGACATGGCAACTGGGCAGGTAAAAGACCTCCATCAAGCAGCCCTTGCCATAGGCAAAGCGGAAACGAGCATGAAACTTATGCTTGAGATAAGAAACAAAGCGATTAATGCTTACAAAGAGTTGGGAAGAACACAACTTTAACGTTATAGGGCTTTTTAAAAGCCGTGGCAATCCTAAAATTAAAATAGACTTCTTGCATAACCTAGATCCTGAATCAAGTTCAGGATGACGAAAGCTCATAAATATCGTCATTCCAAACTTGTACCACAAGGGTATTTCCTTTGGTCATTTGGAATCTAATTTTTAAGTTATGCAAGAAATCTAATGCTATAATCTTTTTTAAAAAAACCAAGACAGATAAAGCATGAACAACAGCCAGAGTAAAAACAAAAAAATCGCTATTCTTTACGCACTTATCGTTCTTGGATTTTTGTTTTTCTTAGCAGCAATGCTTATCACTGTACTCAAACCTCGTGACCTCCCCTCTTTATATACTAAAAACAGCTCAAAGGCAACACGGGGTTCTATCATAAGTGCGGATGGATACCATATTGCAACTACTGTTAAGCTCTATAAAGCTATCGTTAACACAGACTATATCGACCCGCTTAAAAAAGACCTTTTTGTCAAGCTCTTTAGTATCTACTCTGAGATAGACGCAAAGGAGATAGAGCAAAAACTAAAAACGCAAAAGGGGGTTGTTGTTCTTAGCTACAACATCCCACAAAAACAGGCACAGTACATCAAACAACTCGCCTATGAGTTGCGACGGCTTAAAGTTTTTGTGGAGAAAAAAAATCCGCTCACTGGCAAAACTTCACTTCATGGACTAAGCATCATAGAGAGCGGAGAGAGCAGAGAGTACGCTTATGGAAAGCTTCTTACTCCGATTCTCGGCTATCCGCACAAAGTGGAAGAGGATGGATACACGCACGTCAAAGGGGTAAAAGGACTTGAAAAACGATTTGAAAATGAGCTTCAGGCAAAAGAGGATGAACTTAGCCAAGGGTTAAGAGACGTCAACAGCTATATCATCCTCAACAAAAACAGTTTTACCAAGCAAGAGGTAAATGGGCTTGATATGAAACTAAGCATTCCCATCTCTCTTCAGATGCGTGTGGAAAATATGCTTGATGTGATGAGGGAGGATTTGCGTGCCAAAGAGATTATGCTTAGTGTCATGGATTCAACCACTGGAAAAGTGCTCACGATGGCAAGCTCTAACAGATTTTTGCCAAAAAATATAGAAACTGAGGATTATAAATCACTAAACAGTTCAATGATAGAGTATAGTTTTGAGCCAGGGAGTGTTATAAAAGTTATTACTTTTGCACTTTTGCTTGACAAAGGACGTATCAACCCTTACGATATGGTCAATGGGCATCATGGACACTACACCATAGGAAAAAAGACAATTACCGATGAGCATAAGTTTGATAGGCTGAGTGCCGAGGACGTTGTCGTTCACTCTTCCAACGTAGGTATCGCACAACTTGCCCAAAAACTAACAGGAGGAGAGTTTAACCAAGGTCTTATGGATTTTGGTTTTTCAAAGGCTTCTACACCCGACCTTATCTATGAAAGGGTTGGTTCTGTACCAAGTACGATGCAACTCAACAACGAAATCTACAAAGCTACATGTTCGTACGGATATGGGATGCGTGCAAATCTCATGCAACTTGTACGTGCTTACAGTGCCTTTAACAACAATGGAAGAATGGTTACACCAAAAATCGTCCACTCTTTTATCGATAACCGACGAAAAGAGATAATTCTTCCCTATGAGGAGCAGGTTCAAGTCATCAGCCCAGCCACAGCACAACGCATGAAAGATATCCTTATAAAAACGGTCAACCAAGGAACAGGAACAAAAACAAAGACCGAGGGGATAGAAGTCGGCGGAAAAACAGGAACTGCACATATTGTTGAAGATGGAAGATATGTCAGTGAGTACAACACTGCCTTCATAGGTTTTGCAAACGATACTAAAAGCAAATATACCATCGGCGTTATCGTCATCCGACCAAAAAAGAGCCAGTTTGCAGCACAAACTGCCGTACCTGTCTATAAAAAGATGATTGACATCCTTATAGAAGAGGAGTACTTAAAGCCAAATATTGTCGAGCAGCCGAGTCCCGCCAACAACAGCCTCCACTAAAATGATACTATTGCCAAGTTCTACATGTGTGATTTGAACAAACTCACGGTTAACAATAGCGACATAAGATATCTCAAGCGGTGCTAAAATCTCTCTCATGTTTTCTATGATTGCTTCTGTATCCAAAATTCCTCGCATTACCATGGCGGTAGCACTGCGCAAAGAGGTAGAGATTTTAAGTGCATCTTCTCTCTCCAGTGAGCTAAGATAGGCATTGCGGCTACTAAGAGCCAAACCGTCCTTTTCTCTTACCGTATCCACCGCAACGATGGCTACATCCATAAAAAGATGTTTTGTCATCAATGTGATGAGATTTAACTGTTGTGCATCTTTTTTGCCAAAATAGGCTCTTGTTGGGTTTACTATGTTAAGAAGTTTCATAACCACCGTCAAAACGCCATTAAAATGCCCTGGGCGGCTCTCTCCCTCTAAGATGTAGCCTCGCACCTTTGGCGCAAGAAGAGAGACTTCATCCTCTTTATACATATCGCTTGGCTTAGGGAAGAAGAGTACATCCACTCCGCTAAGTTTGCATATGAGCTTATCTGCTTCATCTTTTTTAGGATATTTCTCTAAATCTTCCCCTTTTAAAAACTGTGTGGGATTTAAAAATATAGAAACGACAACAACCTCATTTTCCTCTTTTGCTCTTAAGATAAGCGTTCTATGTCCCTCATGCAAAGCACCCATTGTTGGGATGAAACCAAGAGAACGTCTCTCGTTTTTAAGGTACTCTTTTAACTCAAAGGGAGTAGATATAATCTTCATTTTAAGCCTTACTTTAATATAATCGCAAAATTATACAATAATGGAATTACATTTATGGACAACTACGAATACACCGAACTTTTAAAAAATCTTTCAAATAAAATGAGCAATATTACAGGTGTTGTTGAGCCTAGCAAGCTTGAAGCGAGACTAGGCGAGATAGATGCGCTTGAGAACTCTCAAGATTTTTGGAACGATGCCGAACAAGCTGCAATCATCCAAAAAGAGAAAACCCAATGTGAACGTAAACTAAAAAAATACAACCTTGCCAAAAATGCCATAGATGATGCAAAAGAGCTATACGAGATGGCAAAAGCCGAAAATGATGAGGAACTTGTCAATGAGGCGTATGATGGCGCAACTCACCTTGAAGATTTGATTCGCACAATGGAGATTGAGGTACTTTTAAGCAACGAAACAGATGGCAATAATGCCATACTCTCCATCCACCCTGGAGCTGGCGGAACAGAGTCACAAGACTGGGCTTCAATGCTTCTTCGCATGTACAAACGCTTTGCGGAGCGACGTGGGTGGAGTGTAGAAGTACTTGACTACCAAGCAGGCGATGAAGCAGGGATAAAAGATGTTTCATTGCTCATCAGCGGTGATAATGCCTATGGCTACCTAAAAACAGAAAATGGCATCCACAGACTTGTGCGCATCTCTCCTTTTGACTCCAACGCCAAAAGACACACCTCTTTTACCTCCGTTATGGTCTCTCCTGAAGTCGATGACGACATCAACATAGAAATTGAAGACAAAGATATTCGCATAGACACCTACCGTTCAAGCGGTGCGGGCGGACAACATGTCAACAAAACAGAGTCCGCAATCCGTATAACACATATAAAGACAAATGTGGTCGTACAGTGTCAAAACGACAGAAGTCAGCACAAAAACAAAGCAACTGCTATGAAGATGCTAAAATCTCGTCTTTATGAACTAGAACTAGAGGCTCAAAAGGCATTAGCAGATGGTGTACCAAAGAGCGAAATAGGATGGGGGCATCAAATCAGAAGCTACGTTATGCAGCCATACCAACAGATAAAAGATACAAGAAGCAACATCGCCTACTCAAATGTTGCTTCTATTCTTGATGGAGATATCGACAAGATGATAGAGGATGTACTTATTGCTCAGAATCGTGCTTCAGAATAAAACTGTAAAGTAGAAAGATTACTCCAAAAATTATACTTATTATAGTAAATTGTTCTTGTTGCTTCTCTTGCGTGTTTTTAAGCTCTTCTACAAATTTAGAAGCATCCGCTTTTTGCTTCTGCTTGGAGTTGCTCTCTACCATCACGCTCGCTTCCATGCGTGCAACATTTGCAGCAGCAATATCATTTTCACTAAAACCCTCTTTTGGTACTGACCAAAAATGCGCCACCACCCCAAAGACAAGCATCATTGCACCTAAAAATCTGAAAATAGCTTGCTTATATTTATAAAAAATCTCTCTCATTTTTACCTTTCCTTCAAGATAATTATCTCAAATTTTCCGTATGAATTTACTTAACTATATAGCAATCTAAATGAAGTGTAATTTGGTTTTCACTTTAGCATTTTGGTATAATTGCACCATGATGAAAAAATAACAACTGAATTACTCTACTTTTTGGCACTTTTGTTGGTTCTTGCACTTATGCAGCACCCTGATTTACTCTCTTCACCTCTTGAGAGAATGGCTCGTATGGCAGAAAAGGGGAACTTTACCCACCCGCTTCTATGGACATCTGCTGTTTATCTGGTAGTTGGTTTTGTGCGATTGATAGTAAAATATGCACTTTACTTAAAAAATAGAAAGAAAAAATAAGAAAGGGTTTTGATTTTTTTATTGGAGGAGATAATACTTCAAGATGAAGTATTATCTGGCTGTTTTAGCCATTTCTCTTTTTGATAATCTCTTCAGAGACATTTCTTGGAACTTCTTCATAGTGATCAAATTCCATAGCGTATGTCGCTCTACCTTGTGTAGCAGAACGTAAATCTGTTGAGTAACCAAACATCTCAGCAAGTGGAACAAATGCGTCGATAGTTTTGTTTCCAGCTCTGTCACCCATAGCACTTACTTGACCACGACGGCGATTTAAGTCACCGATAACGTCACCCATGTAGTCTTCAGGAACTTCAACTTCAACTTTCATGATTGGTTCTAAAATCGCAGGATTTGCTTTTCTACAACCCTCTTTAAAGCCCATTGAAGCAGCAAGTTTAAATGCCATCTCGTTAGAGTCAACTTCGTGGTAAGAACCATCATAAAGAGTGATGTCCATATCTTCCATCGGATAACCTGCAAGAACGCCGTTAGCCATAGTTTCAGAACACCCTTTTTCAACTGCAGGAATATACTCTTTTGGAACAACCCCGCCTTTGATCTCGTTGTGGAACACAAAACCTGTACCAGCAGCGCCTGGCTTGATTCTAAGATATACGTGACCAAATGCACCACGTCCACCAGACTGTTTCGCATACTTGTACTCTTGTTCAACTTCTTTTCTGATAGTTTCACGGTAAGAAACTTGTGGCGCACCAACTTCAGCTTCTACTTTAAACTCTCTTTTCATACGGTCAACAAGGATTTCAAGGTGCAATTCGCCCATTCCTGAGATAATTGTTTGTCCTGTCTCTTCATCTGTATGAACTCTAAAAGATGGATCTTCAGCAGCAAGTTTAGCAAGTGCCAGACCCATTTTTTCTTGGTCAGCTTTTGTTTTTGGCTCAACTGCAACAGAGATAACTGGTTCAGGGAATACCATACGCTCTAGGATAACTTTGTCATCTTCTGAACAAAGAGTATCTCCCGTTGTTGTATATTTGAGACCAACAACTGCAGCGATTTCGCCAGCGTAAACCTCTTTAATCTCTTCACGCTTGATAGCATGCATCTTCACGATACGACCAATACGCTCTTTTTTGTCTTTTGTAGAGTTGTGAACAAACGAACCAGCCTCTAGTGAACCACGATAGACACGGATAAATGTCAATGTTCCAACAAATGGGTCTGTCATAATTTTAAATGCAAGTGAAGCGAATGGACCTTTGTCTGTTGACTCAACAACAACTTCTTGTTCTTCATCATCCATCATAGTTCCACGAATCGCAGCACACTCAGTCGGTGCAGGAAGATAAGCAACAACTGCATCAAGAAGAGTTTGAACACCTTTGTTTTTAAACGCAGTACCTGCCGTCATTGGAACAATGTGCATGTTGATTGTTGCAGATTTGATTCCCGCAATAATCTCTTCATTTGTAAGTTCTTCACCCTCAAGGTATTTCTCTGCCAAATGCTCGTTACCGTCAACTTCAGAGATAGATTCAATCATCTTCTCACGATACTCTTGCGCTTTGTCAAGCATATCTGCAGGAATCTCTTCTACATGGTAGTTTGAACCCATTGCAGCATCTACATCCCAAACGATAGCCTTCATCTTTACAAGATCAATAATACCAGCAAAACGCTCTTCTTCGCCGATTGGCAACTGAATAGGAACTGGATTACCTTTTAGACGAGTACGAATCTGCTCTTCAACTTGATAAAAATTTGCACCTGTTCTGTCCATTTTGTTAACAAAAACAATCGATGGCACGCCATAACGATTTCTTTGTCTCCAAACTGTTTCAGATTGAGGTTGAACACCACCAACTGCACAAAAAACTGATACAGCACCATCAAGAACACGCATAGAACGCTCAACTTCGATAGTGAAGTCAACGTGACCTGGAGTGTCGATAATATTTATCTGTTTTCCATCCCATTCACAAGTTGTAGCAGCAGAAGTAATTGTAATACCTCTCTCTTGCTCTTGCTCCATCCAGTCCATAGTAGCAGCACCATCATGAACTTCGCCGATTTTATGTTCACGACCTGTATAGAATAAAATTCTCTCAGTCGTTGTAGTTTTACCCGCATCAATGTGAGCAGCAATACCGATATTTCTTACATCTTCTAATTTATGTGATCTTGCCATAATTATTTCCTATTACCAGCGATAGTGAGCAAATGCTTTATTTGCTTCAGCCATACGGTATGTATCCTCTTTTTTCTTGAACGCATTTCCTTTATCAGATGCTGCATCCATTAACTCATTTGCCAATCTCTCAGCCATTGTTCTCTCGTTTCTTTTACGAGAAGCATCAATTAACCATCTAATTGCTAAAGATAGCTGACGCACTGGGCGCACTTCTACTGGAACTTGATAAGTAGCACCACCGACACGGCGACTTTTTACTTCTATGATAGGCTTAATATTTTCAATAGCATTGTTAAATGTATCGATACCAACATTATCTCCACGAGAACTGATAATATCTAATGCACTATAGATGATTTTTTCAGCTGTACTTTTTTTGCCATCGTACATAACTTTGTTGATAAACTTTGTTAAAACCTTGCTTCCATGGATAGGATCTGGCATGATTTCACGAACGGGAGCTTTTCTTCTTCTCATTTGTAATTTCCTTACTTCAATTTTTTAAATTTACTCAAAATATACCACTCAAGGTATATCCTGTGCTCTTTTACTATTTTGCTTTACTTTATATCCTATAGGAAAAAGCAGAGCCAACTCTTAGGTTGTTACTTTTTAACTTTTGGTCTCTTAGTTCCATATTTAGAACGAGAAACTTTACGGTTTGCAACACCTGCAGTATCTAACGCACCACGAACGATATGGTACTTAACACCTGGTAAGTCTTTGATACGACCGCCACGAACAAGAACGATTGAGTGCTCTTGAAGGTTGTGTCCCTCACCCATAATATAAGAAATAACTTCAAAGCCAGAAGTTAAACGAACTTTTGCGACTTTTCTTAAAGCCGAGTTAGGTTTTTTAGGTGTTGTCGTGTAAACACGAGTACAAACACCACGACGCTGTGGACATGATACAAGAGCAGGTGATTTTGATTTTTTAACCACTTTTTGACGCTCTTTTCTAATCAATTGATTAATTGTAGGCATACAATTCCTTTACTTAGTTTTTCCAGTAGAATTTAACCCTCCGCTATAGAGAGTTATAGACGCGAGATTATAGTAGAACTATCATAAAAAATAGCTTATTTTAAGTGTAGATTAATAAATGAACTGTTGTTTGTGAAAAATAGTAGGATTTTTATAGAAGAGTTTGATTAAAAAATAGGGAAAACCCTATTTTTTAATTTTTTCCAAAAATAATTTCTTGGTTTTTGTAAATACCTGTTCCAACAGGAATAGTGCGACCGATGATAACGTTTTCTTTAAGGTCATTCAAATCATCTACTTTTGCACTTACTGCAGCTTCTGTCAATACTTTTGTCGTATCTTGGAATGATGCAGCAGAGATAATACTGTCAGCTGAAACAGCCACACGAGTAATACCGACAAGGAATGGTTCAGCAATCGCTGGACGACCGCCAAGTCTGATAATTTTCACATTTTCAGCAGCAAACTTCGTCTTAGAGATTAAGTCGCCTTCAATGAACTTCGTATCGCCAGATTTGATAATTTTTACTTGTCTTAACATTTGCGTAAAGATAACCTCAATGTGCTTATCTGCGATATTAACACCTTGAGAACGATAAACCTGTTGTACTTCGCTAACTAGGTAGTTGTAAAGTGTTTTTACACCCATTATGCGTAACAATTCATGAGAAGAGATAATACCAGAAGTAAGTCTCTCGCCAGCGTGAACAAAGTCACCCGTATTTACAACTGGAGTGTGTGACTTGTCAACAAAATACTCTTTAATCATGCCACTCTCTGATGCAACTAAAATTCTAATCTTGCCACGGAGTGATTTTCCAAATGTTACATTTCCATCAATCTCAGAGATAAGTGCGGTTGCTTTTGGACGACGACCCTCAAAAAGCTCACTTACACGAGGAAGACCCCCAGTAATATCGCTTGATTTTTGAAGTGCTTTTGGCGTTTTAGCAATAATGTCTGCAACTTTTACTTTCGCTCCATCTTCTACATAGATAGATGTTTTAGGCTGCATTTGGTATCTTAAAAGCTCACCATCTTCACTTGCAAGAACGATTGTCGGTTTGTACTCTGCTGGAACGTGGTCACTAATCATGAGACGTGTCTTACCGCTTAGCTCATCGTACTGCTCTGTAGCTGTTGTTCCGATGATGATATCTTCAAACTTCACAACACCGTTCGTCTCAGAGATAACAGGGTTAGAGTATGGATCCCACTCTGCTATTACCACTGATTCGTCATTTTTAGGTTTTGCAATAAGTGTTTTTGGGTCAACAACTGCATCATCTTCAGCAACGATAAGAGAACCACGTGCTATGTAATGGCGTACTGCTTCACGGTTATTTGCATCAACGACCGTTGCAAAAAGACCTTTCTCTACAACTTCATAGCCAGCTTTAAGCCCCTCAAATCTCTCTAAATAGTCGCCTTTTAAGAGGAAGTATTTCACAACACCATCCTCTTTTGCAAGAATTTTTTGTGTTACTGGCGCACCATTTGCAACCAATACTTCAGACGCATATGGGATACGGCTTGGAACATTCCATCCATCTTTAATAGTTTCAACAATAGACTCATGCTCTTTTACTATAGCACCGTTTTCGTATGGGAAATAGTATTTACCTTCAATCTGCCCGCCAACACCAGCAAGTTCATTTGGTTTTGCTATCTCATTTTTACGAAGCACATAGCGCACCGTATCTGTTGCAGAAACAACACTTACAATAACTTCATCATGCACTGTTTGAACTTCAAACTTTCCTGCAAAAGGAGCTTTGATTTTTGGCTCTACCAAAAGAACTGCTGCATTTCTGCGGTTTGCAACAATGTTTTTACCCTCTTTTGACGCATACGTCTTAAGGTTATAGTAGCGGATAAAGCCCTCTTTTTCAGCAACAACCTGTCTCTCTTGTGCAGTTGAAGATGCTGTTCCACCGACGTGGAAAGTTCTAAGAGTAAGCTGTGTTCCTGGCTCACCGATCGATTGAGCGGCAATAATACCAACCGCTTCTCCTCTGCGTACTATCTGCCCAGTTGCTAGGTTTACGCCATAACATAATGCACAAATACCATTTTCACTCTTACATGTTGTAGGAGTTCTGATGTATGCGGTTTTGATGCCAGCTTCTGCAATTACTTTTGCACTTACTTCATCGATAAGCGTACCCTCGGCAAAAAGAATCTCATTACTGATTGGGTCAATAACATCATCTGCCAAAACTCTACCGTTTAGTCTATCTTCAAGAGACTCAATAAGTGTATTTTGGTCACTGATATCAGAGATTTCGATACCCTCATGCGTATGACAGTCATGTTCAACAATCTTCACATTTTGAGCAACGTCAACAAGTTTACGAGTAAGGTAACCCGCATTTGCAGTTTTAAGTGCTGTATCGGCAAGACCTTTTCTCGCACCGTGTGTTGAAATAAAGTACTCAACAACGTTTAGACCCTCTTTAAAGTTTGAGATAATAGGTGTTTCAATAATCTCACCGCTTGGCTTAGCCATAAGACCCCTCATACCCGCAAGCTGACGAATCTGAGCAGCAGAACCACGTGCGCCAGAATCTGCCATCATATGAATAGAGTTAAAACCTGCTTTATCTGTTTGAACCAAACTCATCATCTGAGTAGCTAGTGTGTTGTTTGTATCTGTCCAAACGTCGATGATTTTGTTATATCTCTCTTGCTCCGTTAAAAGACCCGCTTCAAACTGCTTTTGAATTTCAAAAACCCTGTTTTTAGATTCTGTAATTTTCGCTTCTTTTGTTGTTGGTATCTTAATATCATCAATAGAGATAGAGATACCCGCTTCTGTCGCATGCTTGAAACCGAGATTTTTTAATCTATCCAAGAATCCTGCCGTAACGCCAATCCCACCATGTTTTTGAACATAATCAACAAGCTCATTGATAGCTTTTTTCTTCATAACTCTATTCCAAAGTTCTACTGGAACAAAATTTGGAAGTATTGCTTTAAGAAGCATACGTCCTGCAGTTGTATGGATAATTCTTCCCTCATCTCTTGTTCTTACTTTTGCATGCAAGTCAAGTGCATCATGCTCAATTGCTATTCTTACTTCATCAACATTGGCAAATAGTTTGTTTGAACCCATTACGCTATTTTTTTCTAACGTTATATAGTAAATACCAAGAACCATATCCTGAGAAGGTGTCGCTATCGCTTTACCTGATGCAGGAAGAAGAATATTCATAGAAGCCAACATGAGTACTTTAGCTTCAGCAATAGCAGCTGAACTTAAAGGAATATGCACCGCCATCTGGTCACCGTCAAAGTCAGCGTTGAATGCAGCACAAACCAACGGATGAAGCTGAATCGCTTTACCGTCAATTAGTTTCGGATGAAACGCTTGAATCGAGAGTTTGTGAAGCGTTGGCGCACGGTTTAGTAAAATCGGATAACCGTCAACTATCTCTGCAAGACACTCCCAAACCTCGTTTGTCTTATCTTCAATCATCTTCTTAGCGGCTTTAACCGTTGTTGCATAACCCTTATCTTCAAGTTTTGCAATCAAATGCGGCTTGAATAGCTCAAGAGCCATTTTTTTAGGCAATCCGCACTCATCCATTGACAATGAAGGACCTACGACGATAACAGAACGTCCAGAGAAGTCAACACGCTTTCCAAGTAGATTTTGTCTGAAACGTCCCTGCTTACCTTTGATGATTTCACTCAAAGACTTTAGAGGACGCTTGTTTGCACCTTTAACAGCATTAGCACGACGACCATTGTCAAAAAGCGCATCAACAGACTCTTGAAGCATACGCTTTTCATTTCTGACAATAATTTCTGGTGCTTCAAGTTCTACAAGACGCTTTAATCTTTGGTTACGGTTGATAACACGGCGATAAAGGTCGTTGACATCTGAAACCGCAAATTTTCCGCCATCAAGCGAAACGAGAGGTCTAAGATCTGGCGGAAGAACAGGTAAAATAGTAAGCATCATCCATGCAGGGTTATTTCCTGAATTTAAAAATGATTCTATTACCTTGAGTCTTTTTGCAATAGTTTTAGTTTTTGCTTCACTTTTTGTCTGTTCTATCTCCTCTTTTAACTGCGTAAATAGATCAACGAGGTCAATAGATTCTAGTAAATCACGAACAACTTCTCCACCCATGCGTGCTTTAAAGCCAAGTTCGCCAAATCTTGATACCAATGTACGGTATTGCTCTTCATTTAAAACATCATATTTCAGAACAGGAGTTTTTGCTTCAGCATCATAATATGCCTCACCACCACTCTCTACTATATATGCTTCATAGTAAAGTACTCGTTCTAAATCTTTCATCTTGATACCTAAAAGAGTACCAATACGAGAAGGAAGAGAGTTTACATACCAAATATGTGCAACTGGAGTAACAAGTTCTATGTGACCCATACGCGTACGACGTACCTTTGTGCTTGTGACTTCAACGCCACATTTTTCACAAACAACGCCTTTGTAACGCATCTTTTTATATTTGCCGCAAAGACACTCATAATCTCTTACAGGACCAAAGATTTTTGCACAAAATAGACCATCACGCTCAGGCTTAAGTGTACGATAGTTAATAGTTTCAGGTTTTTTAACTTCACCATGACTCCAAGATAAAACTTTATCTGGAGCAGCTAAGCGAAACTGTATCTGTTTTATATCAGTTGGTCTTTTTTCTTCACTTACTTCAATAGGTACTAGTTTACTCATTATCTTCTACCTCGTCAAATATTTCTATATCAAGAGCTAAAGATTGCAGCTCTTTTGTTAATACAAATAGAGTTTCTGGGATACCAGACTCTGGCACCAACTCACCTTTTGTAATCGCTTTGTAAGCACGCACACGTCCATCAACATCATCAGATTTGATAGTTAACATCTCTTTTAGAACCGCTGAAGCACCGTATGCTTCTAATGCCCAAACTTCCATCTCTCCAAATCTTTGACCACCGAAGAGTGCTTTACCGCCGACTGGCTGTTGTGTAACAAGAGAGTATGGTCCTGTTGAACGAGCGTGAATCTTCTCATCAACCAAGTGGTGAAGCTTGAGAATATACATATATCCAACGTTTACACGTTCTTTGATTTTTTCGCCTGTCATACCATTGTAAAGTACTGTCTTGCCGTCTGTATCCATTTTTGCTAATTCAAAAAGCTTGTCAAACTCTCCAGCATTAACACCCTCAAATATTGGAGATGCAAACTTAATACCTCTCGACCAGTCACGAGCATAGTGAAGAAGCTCTTCATCACTCATAGCACCAAGGACATTTTTTGCGTTCATCATGCCAGCAACATCAGCAACTTCAACCATTTTCGCACGGATATTTGCGATAAAATCTTTCTGTTTTGCATCAAATTGTGCTTGAATCTGGTGACCTATCTCACGCCCTGCCATACCCAAGTGCATCTCTAAAATCTGACCGATATTCATACGAGATGGAACACCAAGTGGGTTAAGACATACATCAACAT
>JAOTSA010000014.1 GCA_030247515.1 Sulfurimonas sp.
GTATGATTTTGCGAACGATATAAAGTTGATGAGTGATGCAAGATGTGCTATCGCATTTTTGGTGGAGCATAATATCAGTAAGTATAACAACGCACTTGAGATGGATGTCTCTTTTTTGTTTTGCGAGTCTAAAACCTTGTTTCCAAAGAGAGTTCTCATTATCGCCCAAACGGCAGGTGATGCTTCTTTGGAGTATGGCATGCTAGAGGATTATACAACCCAAGATATGATAAATGTAGCTTTGAGTGAAAACCCAGATGCCCGTATATATCTCAAAATCCACCCAGATGTGCTAAGCGGCAAGAAAAAATCAGATATAGATATGGCTATGATTGATAGCAGAGTTCATGTTATAACCCAAAATGTAAACCCCATCGCACTTCTCAAGCACTTTGACAAAGTTTATACTAAAACATCTGGAATGGGATTTGAAGCTCTTTTGGTTGGATGTGAATGTGTTTGTTTTGGCATGCCTTTTTATGCAGGATGGGGAACAACTGATGATAGAAGCCTTTGCGTTAGAAGAGAGAAAAAACTGACGATAGAAGAAGTTTTTGCAGGTGCATATATCCTCTACACCAAATACTACAACCCATACGAGAAGAGAGTATCTGACATCTTTGATACAATGCAAACCATCGTAAAAATAAGAGGGCGATAAGCCCTCCAAAAGAGAGCTTAAATCACCACAAAATCAGCGGCAGTGATAGTCGGATGTGTTGAAGTTCCAAGAAGAGCAAATGCAACTGCTGCACCTGCACCGTTACCGTCTGCATCATAACTAAGCACACCGCTTGTGGTGTTGTAGAGTACATAGTCATTTGCATCAACCGCATTACCTGAACTGCTTGCAACAAAGTTTGCCGCACTTAAAGCACCTGTTGTAGTAAGTTTAGCAAAGATGGCATTTTCAAGGCTTATGGTGTCATCTGCCGCCACAAAATCTGTAATAGTATCTTTGTTGCCAGTTGCGCTGAGTGCTGCATTGAACACAAAGGAGTCAACTCCTGCACCGCCACTCAATCGGTCATTGCCACCGCCACCAATTAAAGTATCGTTTCCTGCCAATCCAGTAAGGACATCGCCTCCTGCTGCGCCATTCATCCAGTCATTTCCTGCACCGCCGTTAATAGCGTTCGCTAAAGCATTCCCTGTCAATGTATCGTGATGGTTTGAACCTGTCAAGTTTTCAAACTGGCTGATAGTGTCACTTCCAGAACCGCCTGTTGCCTGAGCTACAGTAAGACCTAAGTTTACTGTTACGGCAGCAGTTGCTGTTTCATATGTTAAAGTATCTACGCCTGCACCGCCGATGAGTTTGTCATTTCCTGCTCCACCATTAACGATATCATTGCCACCACCGCCATTGATAGTGTCATTTCCTGCACCCCCAATAATGGTGTTAGCCAATGTGTCTCCTACTAGGATGTCGTTGTAGCCTGAGCCTGTCAAGTTTTCAAACTGGCTGATAGTGTCACTTCCAGAGCCACCTGTTGCCTGTGCTGTTGTAATGCCTAAGTTTACCGCTACAGCAGCAGTTGCAGTTTCGTAAGTAAGTGTATCTACGCCTGCACCGCCAATAAGTTTATCATTACCTGCGTTGCCATCTATGATATCATTTCCCGCACCGCCGTTAATGATGTCGTTTCCAGCCGCTCCATTTATGGTATCGTTGCCTGCTCCTCCGTTTATAATGTTTCCAAGAGCGTCTCCTGTTAGAGTATCGGCATAGCTTGAACCGAGTAAGTTTTCCATATATACAAGCGTATCAACTCCTCCACCTATTGTGTTTTGCATTCCAAGTAAAGAGAGGTTTACAGTAACACCACTTGCAGCTAGTTCGTATGAAGCCGTGTCGCTTCCTGAACCGCCGTTGAGATAATCAGAGCCTGAACCTGAAACCAACATATCACTTCCGCTGCCACCAAAGAGTGTATTTGTTCCTGCTCCTGTAGCAATATTTTGACTTACAGAGAGTGCTGTAGAATCTGTATCTGTTGCTATGACTTTTGCAGTAATTGTGTTATCTGCTTGAATAAGACCTGCTATATCTGCTGTAAATTTTAGCCCAAGCGGTGTTGAGATGAGACTGCTTGCAGCGATTGTTTGAATCAAAACACCATCTTTATATAACTCTACTCGATCTATATCCGCACTGCTTACTGGTGACGCAACTAGTCCTGCCGTGAGTGCATCTGTATCATCTACTCTAATGGCAGTGCTATTCGCAGTATAGTCATCAACCAAATCAAGAGCAGTCAAACTTGCTCCACTTCCAAGACCCAACGCTTTAATTGTTGCATTGATACCAGCACTATTTATAAGAGTCTGTACTTGAGTTTGATAGTTTGTGTCGTTAGGATATCCGTCAGAAACAAAGAAGATATAGTTTAATCCGCTTCTTCCTGTAAACCAAGTAACTGCTTGATCAAGTGCTGATGTAAAGTTTGTGCCGCTATAGCTATCCAATGTTACAAGGCTATCAACAACATCTTTAACGCCATTTGCGTTAGTATCCGCATCCATTACACCTGTGTATAAAACAGAAGCAGCATCACTAAAAGGAATCAATGCAACATTGCTACCATCAAAACCTGTAGAAAGCAGAGAAGTTGTCAAAGATTTGTATGAAGCAATAGCCGCATCTATTAACTCATTTGATGATCCATCGCCGTTTTGATCTCCAACACTAGTTCCGCCAAATGCTGAACTCATACTTCCAGAGTAGTCTATGATATATGCGATATTGACTGCACCAGATTGGCTTGCGGAACGGCTAACTAAACCTTCAACCGTTGCTGTAGTGCCATCAATAGCTTCAGGTGCTGTTAGAGAAATACTAAGGCTTTGCCCAGTAGAAGCTATAACTGTCTGGTTTGAGTTTGTCATAAGCTCACCAACAGAACCAAGCTTTGATGTTGCGTAGAGAGTATCATTTCCGCTTCCGCCATAAAGAAAGTTGTCTCCAAGACCACCTTCTAGTGTATCATTGCCTGTTTCTCCAAAAAGCATATCATCGCCTGAACCGCCGAAAAGTCTGTCATTTCCATCTAAGCCATGCATAGTATCATCGCCAAGGCTGCCGTTTACGAAATCATCCACTGTTGTTCCATTATACATATCACTGTTTGCGGTTAGCAAGACTGGATCATCATTTATGATAGTGCCTGTAGCAGAAGAAGCAGTAGAGCTAACCGCACCGTTTACGCCATTGGAAAGTGTTACTTGAAAAGTTTCATCAGCTTCCAGCGTAGTGTCTTGTGATAAAGCTATGGTAACTGTTTGTGTTTGAACGCCAGCGGCAAACTGAACAGTTCCGCTTAGAGAGGAGAGAACAAAATCATCTGCTGTTGCTTGCGCACTTCCTGTTCCAGAGATGGTATAGCCAACGCTTCCAGCCGCACTCAAATCACCAGTTCTTGTAACAGTAAAAGAGATATTTTCCCCCTCTGTATGTGAAAGAGACGAAGATGTCATGGCATAAGTAGAAACAGGAACTACCGCTTCAAAATTAACCAATTGCTGTAATTCTGCAGTGCTTAGACCTGTGTAGATTTGAGAGTCTCCAGATGCGATAAAGTTTACGACCGTTTGAATGTCAACATTGCTAGCTGATTGAACACCAAAGTGCATGATGCTTTTTGTCTCGCCTGGGTTAAGTGAGAGTTGGTATGTATAAGCTATATTGCCGCCTGTGTATGTGGCTGTTGTAACTCCTGTCGCTCCTGCAAGGTTGAAAACATGAGCGACGGCACTATCCCCTCCCGTTGCCCCTGCGAGGCTATCGTCTGTTATAATCCAACTATCAGTTGCTTCAAGTGTAGTGCCGCCATCTGATGTAAGTTTAAATTGTTCATTCCCATCAGAACCCAAGTTTGAGTTGATGGTTAGCGTAAACGTTTGTACTGTAGAACCAGTGTTGGTAATAGAATCTAAAAATCTCGCATACCCATAAGTCGTGCCAGTAGGTACATAAATCTTTCTTTCAAGTGAGATATCAGTAGCAACAACTGTTGGCTGAAAAACTATCTCTCTTCCACTCTCTTCTTCCAAAACTGTAGTTGAAGAAGGAGTGTATGATGTTATCACAAAGCCTCCGTCATACGCATCGTTTGTTCCACCCGATATACTTCCATTTGAATATATATCCCAAATATAACCTTGAGAATCCGTTAGTGTTAATGGTACTATTGCCATGATGTATCCTTTTTTGTGGTATAGCTATATTTTACACCCAAGAAAATAAATGTTTGTTTAAGAAAAATTAAAATTTGTTATTAACATTGTTAATCAAAGAGCAGTAAGAGAATAGGATTTGAGGGAAGGCGCAAGAGAGAAAATTTCTCTTGCGCTAAAAAGAGCTTAAATCACCACAAAATCAGCGGCAGTGATAGTTGGATGTGTTGAAGTTCCAAGAAGAGCAAATGCAACCGCTACACCTGCACCGCTACCATCCGCATCATAACTTAGCACACCGCTTGAAGTGTTGTAGAGTACATAATCATTTGCATCTACAGCGGTACCACCGCTACTTGCAACAAAATTTGCTGCGTTTAAGACGCCTGTTGTAGTAAGTTTGGTAAAGATAGCATTTTCTAGTTTTATAGTATCATCAACTGCTACAAAATCAGTGATGGTGTCTTTGTTGGTTGTTGCATTTAGTGCCGCATTGAACACAAAACTATCAGCACCCGCACCGCCGCTTATGTTGTCGTTTCCTGCACCGCCAGTAAGAACATCACCGCCGCCAGATCCAGTAAGGCTGTCATTTCCTGCGCCGCCAAGAAGACTGTCATTTCCATCTCCGCCAAGAAGAATGTCATTTCCTGCTCCGCCATCCATGTAGTCATTTCCTGCACCGCCGATGAGGGTGTTAGCTACAGTGTTTCCTGTTAATGTATCGTGGTAGTTTGAACCAGTTAAGTTTTCAAACAAGCTGATAGTATCAGTTCCAGAACCGCCTGTTGCTTGAGCAGCTGTTATGCTAAGATTGACATTTACTGCGGCTGTCGCTGTTGCATAAGTAAGAGTATCTGTGCCAGCTCCACCGATAAGCTTGTCATTGCCACCAGCACCATTGACGATATCATTGCCACCACCGCCATTGATTACATCATTGCCACCAGCACCATTGATAAAATCATTACCTACTCCGCCATTGAGGGTATTGGCTAAGCCGTCTCCTGTAAGGCTGTCATTATAGTCTGAACCAGTCAAGTTCTCAAACTGACTAACAGTGTCACTTCCAGAGCCGCCCGTTACCTGTGCAGTTGCTACTGCTAAGCTGACATTTATACCTGCGGTTGCAGTTGCGTACGAGAGAGTGTCTATACCATCTCCGCCGATAAGTGTGTCATTGCCAGCACCGCCGTCAATGATATCATTGCCCGCACCGCCGTTGATGGTGTTTGCTCCATTATAGTCATATGAGTAGTCACTTCCTCTGAGGTTATCGTTAAAATCTGAACCGATTAAATTTTCAAATCCAGAAATTGCATCATAGCCAGAACCGCCAGTTGCCTGTGTCATTGATGATGATAAATCAACTGTAACAGCTCCTGAAGCATTTGCGTAATAGAGAGTGTCAACGCCATCACTACCCCATAGTTGATTGTTTCCTGCTCCTGCCCATATGTTGTTATTGAGTTCGTTTCCTCCGCCATTAGCTGCGAGGGTAGTCATGATTTTGAGATTTTCAACATTGCTGTTTAGATATACATTACCTGCATAGCTTAAAACGGTATCGATGCCTTCATTTTCATACTCTTCAACTTGATCACCGTGGTAAAGACCATCAACTACATAAGTATCATTGCCTTCGCCTCCACGCATATAGTCCATGCCTTTGCCGCCGTTGAGATAGTCATTGCCTGCACCGCCATCTATATCATCGTTGCCTCCGCCGCCAAAGATGGTGTCGTTGCCATCTCCGCCCTCTATATCATCTTCGTATTTTGAACCCATAATGGTGTCATCCCCGCCAAATCCATCTATCATGAAACCTTCTGGTGTCACAAACTGTGTGCTGAGGTCGATTGTGTTGTTGCCATCTCCACCAAATACCAAAGCATATACATCAAGGTCTTCAAGCCAAAATCCGCTGTTGCCGTTCATGTCGGTTGCTGTGTTTTGGCTCAAATTTGTAGGACGAGCCAAAATGTAGTCTGTAGAAGTAATGGAAGTTCCAGTTGACATAGTTACAGTGTTTTGACTTATGGTTTGAGTTATTGCTCCCATATCTTGAGTGCCGTTTTTCAAAAAAGTCCATCCATCGGCATTGACTGACTGTAGATTTTCTGTAAAATAGAGTTTTAAACCATTTGCAGTAGTGTGTGCATAATCAACATAAGATATAAGAGTGTCTGTGATTTGAACAACATTTGTTCCTGCTGTTTTTCCTAGTGTTGCACCTGTGTTGCCATCTAGTACAATAAGCTCATTGTCATCAAGGATGCCTCTTCTTAGGATTCCCAAACTATCAACTGTACCGTCACTGTTTGTGTCTATTTGCAAAGCCGCAACTTTTCCTGTTGCGAAATTGAGTGTTGCGTAAGCGATGGCATCATTAGTGTTTGTTTCGTTGACAACAATAGCAGTGCCTGCGCTGTTTTTAAGTGTAACTATACCGTTTACAATAGAGTGCATTGCAATAGTGCCTACATCTGTGCCGTTTGCATTTGTTACATTTGCAGCTATGTCGTTTGAACCTAGATTGAGCTTGTCATTTGTAGCAGCGTTTGTAGTGTCAAACCCCTCTATGTAAGTCATATGACCTTCACCAAACCATTTTGCAGAAACAAATGTGTCTATAGCTTTTGTTGTTTCGTTGAAGATTACGACATCTTGTTCTTGGTTTCCACTTCCATAAACGATGTCCGAACCCTCTCCTGCATGGATGATATCATTGCCATAAGAACCACCAAGGATATCGTTGCCTGCATTGCCAAAGATGGTCATGTCGCCGTTATACCCCATATAGTAATCATCGTTTGTATCTTCGCTAAAATTTGCGTCAGTATAACTAGAACCGCCGATATATACAAAACCGTTAAAACCCTCTCCCATGTTGTTTGTGACAGAGCTGTATAAATCCGCATGTAAAAGATCTGCAGAGTCAATCACGTCAGTAAAAGAGAGAGTTATTGTTGTAGAAAGTGGTGTCGGTGTTATAACCTCCCCGTCTGGCATAAGAGCCATTCCAATGCTGTTATAAACAAAAGAACTGTAATAGTACGTAAGACTGACTGGCTGGTCAAATGTGAAAGTAACAACTGTTCCGCTTGGAGAACTTGTAAAAGAAGTTCCTAATAAGAGTGGTGATGCCATGATAACCCCTTGTTTTTATATTTATTCTTCAAGTATATTACTTTGATGATAAATTTAAAATTAAAAGACTTTATCTTAAAAACTGTTTTTCAAAACTTTTTAGTGTCTCGGTCTCGATGTTGCCTTGCAGGCTTAGTATGTTTAGAGAGTTAATGACAAAATCTATTTGTTGGCGGAGAAGGTCTTGCTCTATTTTGTAGAGTTTGCTTCTTGCTTCTAGCAGGTCGGTTTGACTTTTAAGACCAGATTTTTGTGCTGTTTCTATGGCTGTTATGTTAAGCTTGGAAGCAGTAGAGGCATTTTTGAGAATCCCGATATTTTGAGTGATGACGTTTTGTTCCTCAAAAAGCTCTTCAAGCTGAAAATCAAATTTCTGTTTTGTTTGAGCCTCTTTTTGGATTTGCGAGAGGTGTAAAAGCCTTGCTTCTTCTACTTTCGCCTCTGTTGCGCCGCCTTGATAGATGGGGATGGTCACTTGTACATAGGCTCTATTGTCGATTTTATACATGGCGGCATCATTTGTCTCATTTTCTGTTCTGCTTAGGCTTAAATCGACTTTTGGGTAGTGGTCATACTTTCTGATAGACAACTCTTTTTGGGCTATTTGGCGAGAGAGAGCCGCTATTTTTAAGTCTGGACTAAGAGAGAGGTCTGTTTGGAGAGCTGTTTTTGATGTCTCCACATCATCGTATGGGAAAAAAGATGGCAGTTCTGATATGGGTGAGAGTAGTAAATCTTCAAGTTTGCGATGTGAGAGACGCTCTTTTTTTTTGGCTGTATTTATCTCAATCAAAGATTTGTCCATGTAAAACTGTGTATCTAATAAATCCATTTTGTTGGATAAACCATGAGAGAGCATCTCTGAAATCATTTTGTACTTTATGGTGTAGTAGTCAAAGTTCGCTTGTGCCAGCTCTAAGCTTTTTCGTGCAAAAAGAAGCTCAAAATAGGCTTTTGAGACTTCAATACCCAACTCTTGAGAGGATTTATGTGTTTCAGCTTCAGCACCTTCTTTTCGTAAAACACCTTGGTCTATAGACTCAACTATCTCGGGACGATAGAGCGGCTGTGTGAGAGAGAGTGAATAACTTTTATATATCTCTGATACATTTTTTTGTTCATCGTAGTTTTGTACATAGTCATGTAACCCGCCATTGAGTGCGAGCTGTACTTGAGGGTAGAGTTTTGCTTCACGCTGTTTTTGTCCATAAAGAGACGACTCTTTTTCTAAGAGTTTTGAGCGATATCCATGGTTGTTTGCCAGAGCTTTTTCATACGCATCCGAGAGGTAAAGCGGTAAAGCATGACCCATAGAACTTGTTAGTACCAATGATGCCAGAGCAACAGAGAGGCTATTTTTCATTGAAACTCTTTATAAACATCATCTTTAAAGGATGGATAAGATAATCAAGCATAGTGCGGCTTGCACTTACAATCATAACTTCAGCAGGAATACCTGCTTGTAAAACAAGGTTGTTACGTAAGAGTTCCTGTTCCCCTTTTTGCATTACGGCAATCTTTACTTGGTAGTAAAGTGCGCCAGTGGATTCATCTTTTATGGCATCTGGTGCTATGTGGGTTACTTCACCCTCTATGATACCTAAGGATTTTATATGTGCAAACCCTGGAAAACGAATCTCTGCACGAAGTCCACGATGTACGTTTCCAATCTCTGTCGCAACTACATTGCCCTCTATGATGAGCTGATCTCCTGATGGCACTATCTCAAGGATGGGTTTTGCTGGCGAAATAACACCTCCGATAGTATGGAGCTGTAGGTTGGTAATAATCCCATCAACTGGAGAAATTATGAGAGTTCTCTCTTTCATGTCTTTAAGGGCGGTGACTTTGGAACGCAAATCAGAGACTTGCGCTTGCACTTGACTTAAGCGTTCTGTAACCTCTTTCATAAAGGCTTGTTTTTGAGTGAGTGCCTCTGTTTTTAGTTGCGCTATCTGTCCGTTAAGTCTTGCTATATCTGTTTTGGAAGAGGCGATTTCACCGTCTGTTTTGATTTTTTGACGCTCTATTTCACGCAAGCGAAGCTTATCGGTAAGCTGTTGCTCAAACAAAATCTTCCATTCTTGAATCTCTTGAGCGTATGAACTGCTTAAAAGTTTGTTTGCGGCAATCATCTCTTTTAAGCCATTGATTTGGTTTTGCGCCTGCTCCATCTGTTGCAAGAGCATCTCATTTTGGCTTTGTAAAAAGTTTCTACGGGCTTCAAATTCATTTGTTTGGCTCTGCTTGAGGGAGTTGCATGCAAAATCTTTGCATATCTCTAAAAGCTCTTGAGAAAAAGTAACGAAACGGCTGTTGTCACGTTCAGCAACCAGTCTTGCTTCCATCGCAAGTGATTCGCTCAATTGCGAAATGGCAATTTGCAGTTCAGCATTGGCACGAGTAGCATCAAGCTCTAGCAAGACCTGATCTTTTTTGACGCTGTCCCCATCATGCACAAAGATGGATTTTACTATGCCGCCCTCAAAATGTTGCAATATACGATTGTTAGAAGCGGCGGAGAGCCTGCCTGTTGCGGGAATTGCACTTGAGAGCGGAGCAAGAGAACCCCATACGCCGATAATTAAAACTAGGAGCGAGAGTGCCAACCATCCAATTCTGCGATATTTTTTATCCTCTGTTTGGGGAGCTTTGTATGTCTGTGTCATTTTTTTGTACTTTGGGGAATATTTTTTTGCGATAGAGCCGCAAGTACTTCTTCACGTGTTCCGTAAAGTTGCAAAACACCTTCTCTTAAGAGCATGATTTTATCTGTGATTCCCAAGATGGCAGGGCGATGCGTTACCAATATAACGGTAATGGAGTGTTTTTTAAGCTCCGCTATGGCTTGAACAAGAGCCTTTTCTCCTACATCATCAAGATTGGAGTTTGGTTCGTCCAAAACAACAATGCGAGGGTAGTTATATACGGCTCTTGCAAGCCCGATTCTTTGGCGTTGCCCTCCTGAGAGTATCGCTCCTCCTACTCCGATTTGGGTATCATAACCCTGAGGAAGTTTCAAAATCATCTCATGGACACCACATAGCTGCGCCGCTTCAATCACTTTTTGAGCATCAACTGTGGTGTAACGTGCGATATTTTCGCTCACACTACCTTCAAAGAGTTCAATATCTTGCGGAAGGTAGCCGATGTGTCTGCCAAGTTCCAAGCGGTCATAGTGTGAGAGAAGTGCGCCATCAACACGAACCGTGCCGCTCTGGGGAGTCCAAATGCCCATGATGGCTCTTAAAAGAGAGGATTTGCCTGCGGCACTAGGACCGATGATGCCTACTGTCTCGCCTGCGCCAATCTCAAGTGTAAGGTTTTGGAGTGAGTAAGATTTACTCTCTGGTGGAGTAAGCGAGAGATTTTCAATGTTGATACGCCCTTTTGGAGTAGGAAGCGGTGTTGGTTTTTCATATGTTGGAAAATCGTTGAGCAGTTTGGTCAAGCGAGCATAAGAGAGACGGGCAGAGGTAAACTGCTTCCAAGTGCTTGTCATGAGGTCTAGCGGGGCTAATGCTCTTCCTAAGACGATAGAGCCTGCTATCATCATTCCAGGGGTAACCTCTGAGATAATAGCCAAATATCCGCCAAGCCCCAAGATGAGTGACTGCATCAGCATTCTTGAGAGTTTGCTTACGTTGGACCAAACACCTGCTTCATCACTTGCATTTGACTGGTGGTGTAAAAATTCAAGATAACGCTCTTTCCATTTGCTGCGGATATCATCGTGCATTCCCATAGCTTCTATGACTTCACTGTTTTTTAGGCTTGAGAGTATAAAGTTTTGAGAGCTTTGAAACATCTTTCCCGACTGTTCAATCCCATTTTTGGTACGTGTTTCGTTGATGATTGTCAATGTGGCTACCAAAAGAACGGCAAAAATACCAAACCATCCAAAAAGAGGATGGAAGATAAAAAGAATGGCGATATAGATAGGAACCCAAGGTGCGTCAAAAAATGCAAAAAGCGGTGTTCCCGCCAAAAACTGTCTTATCTGTGCCAAATCACCGAGCGGTTGAGCGGTTGAGCGAGATGGAAAGCGGTTTGCAAGAGCAAACATCGCATCAAATAGCCTGTCGCCAAGGCGAGTGTCGATACTGTTTGCAACACGGATAAGGATGCGTGAGCGGATAAACTCCAAAACACCTATAAATAAAAATAGCACAATAACGATAAGTGTGAGCATGATAAGTGTTTCTTCGCTTCTGCTTGTTAAAACTCTATCGTATAGTTGGAGCATATATAAAGGAGGAACTAGCATAAGTATGTTGATGAACAGAGAGACAAATGCTACGAAATAAAACGCTTTTTTAGAGGCACTCAGTGCTGATTGAAGGTTGTGCTGTGACATGTCAAGATTAGATATGATGTCCCCTTTAAAAATGAAATATTGTAACTATATGTTTATAAAAAAGAATTGAAACAAGCTAGAGCATAATCCCGCTTGCCAATGGAGAATCTGGAATCCTTTTATAGTAGTTTGCATTAAGCTGAGAGTTTTTAATAAGATAGCTTCTGAAGTTGAGATATAGCTCCATGTCTATCTCGAACTCTGCCGCCCTTTCCCAAAACTCATCTAGCGTACCTTTAAAAGCTAAACCCTCTATATCGTAAAACGCATCTCCGCAAACTTTAAGCGGGCAGTTGTGGTGGATGGCAGAGAGACCCACCGTACTGTTGATAACGATACATCCAAGGGCATTGTCCAAAAATGTCGGCAGATGCAAATCATGCAGATAAAAGACTCTTTCATGCACACCGTGACTTATGGCAGTGCTGTATATGAGGTTTGTATAGTTTTTGTAGCCTCTATCCATAGGGTGGTGTTTAAAGACCAGTAACTTCTCTTTACTGCTCTGTTTTGCAAATGAAACAATAACATCTTCGATAAAAGACTCAACATTTCCGCTCATAAAATGGGTAGCTATCTGCGTGTCGTTATGAACTTGAAGAGGTACTATAAAGTACTGCTTTGGATGTTCTAAAATCTTTTTTGCACTCTCTTTGTCTGAGCGTCTAAAGCTGAATTTTCTGCATAGCGATACAAGCCATGGATAAAACTCAAGCGGATTTAGGGAGCGGTGGTGCAGTTTGTTGTTAAAGTACCATCCAAATACAAAAGCTCCCATCCAGTATAAAATCGCCCATGTCGCCATAAAAGGGAAGGGGTTTTTTATATCTTGAGAATTGCCATCATCCTCTCTTTGCATCTTTTTGTAAAATTGAGGGTCTCTGGGGATAGGAGAAAAAGCATTTACTCCGCCATCTTCAAAAGTGATGAAATTTGGTCTGATGTACCCCTCTTCAAAAACACCTATTTTTATGGAGAGTTTTTTTGCTGTATGCGTTGCCACTTTATGCAAAGGGCGGCAATCATTGAAAAAAAGGATAGTGTCTATGGAGTGTTTTTTGCAGAAATTCTCCAAAAACGCTTCAAATTCTACTAGGCTTTTTGTGTATGAACAAGCCCCAATTGGGTAAAAAAGCAAATCTCCGCCGTTGAAGTTTATCTTAAAAACTTTTGCTCCAGCAGCTTTGAGATCTTTTGAGAGTCTGTAAAAAAATGGACCTACAGATCCTTGAAGCAGGAGTACATTTTTGTCTTGAAAATGATGTAAACCATCTTTTAGCACTCTTTACCTCGCTTTTTTAAAACATACTCTATGGTACGTCTGATTTTTCGTATTAAAAAACGTTTTATATCATAAATGAACTTATAATACTTTGAATTGAAGTAGTGTTGCTGCATTTTTATCATCTCGCTTAACATCTCTTCTGCTTGGCATGGCTGAAGCGTTTTTGGGTGGATGTACCTTGGATATAAAAGCAGAGTTGCCGCAACAAGCTCTTCAAGTGTCAGCTCTCTGTTTCTTCTTTCATTATTCAGTTTGTCTTTTGTAAGTCCCCAGCCAGCGTAAAATGGCATACCGTAAACAAAAACTTTTTTTCCTCTCAAAAGTGCGTCAAATCCAGAGAGTGAAGTGAGTGTATGCACTTCATCACAAACCTCAATGCAACTGTCTATACTGTAGTTTTCAATGACCAAATCGCAATATCTGAGTGCAACGGAACTATCTTTGAGACCTTTTCTATTGCCGCTTAAAACATCGGGATGAGGTTTATAGATGATGTAGGCATCTTTGCAAGACTCCCTTGCTTGTGAGAGCAAATCAAGTGTATTTTGCCCGTAAGCTCCTAAAAGAATAGAAGCGTCATCTTCAACTTGACCAGGAACTAAGATGATTTTTTTGCCTTTTGCGTTTGCATCAAGCTCTATCTTTTTATGCTCAATCCCATTATATTTTGAAAATTTTGTTTTTACTATGGTTAAGATTAGGCTCTTTGCGCGCTCTTTTAGTGAATCATCAAAAGTTTGTTCTGCAAGTATCTTCTCCAAATCACTCGGAGTTGATGGGTCAAAATAGATGCCTTGTGTGTCGATAACCAAAGAGAAAGGGCGTGTAAGGTCAGACCCAAGCGAAACCGAGCGGATAAATCCATCCTCAACAATGCAAATTTTGATGTTGTTAGCTTTTGCGTACTCATAAACCTCCGCCTCATTTTTTCTTCCCCATATATAGATGGTGTCGTTGCTGTTGAGATTTTTGGCTATGGCTTCTTGCAAAGAGCTGCAAAATAGAAGTACATTTTCATTTTTATGGTTTATAAACGGTGTTATGTATCTTCGTTTCCAAGCTATGGAAAAACCAAAAAAAGTTTTTGAAAAGTTAAATAAGAAGTATCTCTTTTTAGCACTCATTTGTAGCTCTTTGGTTAAATAATTGTGCTATTTTTAAAACACCATCTATATAGTTTAAGCCATATTGATTGCAGATTTTTTGTAGATACTCTCTGTGTATCATCCTTATCTCCACGCTAATGGAGGGGAGATCTAAAATATAAGCTATTGAAAACCGATGTTGTCCGCCTGGCAGTTTTGAGATAGTGCCATCTTTGTCTATGGAGATGCCTATGTTTCTGGAATCTGATAAAGCGTTTTGAAAACCATGTTTTTTTATGGAGTGATAAACTTTTGTATAACCTAAAAAATAGTTATCTATTTTTTCTGTGGTGTCAAGCAAAATGTGTTGTTTTTTGGATGGAGTGCCGTTTTTCATTTTTTGGATAAGTTCTGCATAAATTTCTGTACGTTTAAAATCCCACTCTTTTTGCATAAGCTGTTGCGCTTCTTTTAGTACGGGCATACTGTTTATCTCTGCGGTAATCTCACTCCATTCGCCATCGCTGATAAAATAGTCGCTCATATGTTTTTTGGATTGCTCGATTACTACCCAATCTCTCATAAGGAGGGTAATCTCCGAAGGTCTGAGTGTGACAAATAGTTTTTCTTTAAAAAAGTAGCTTGCAATGTAGGGATTTAGACAAAAATTGTCATGTTTCATACAACTTTTCAGCAAGAGCGGAAAAACAACTCTATTGCCAAAAACAGGTATAAAACTCTTAGCAACATGTCCCACAATAGAGCGAAATCTTAAGAAACTATCTTTTATATTTGATGGACTAAAATATTTTGGTTGATGGGAGTTCAAGGTTTACCCGACAACAAACATCATCTTTGCAAGAATAATTATAAAAAATCCAAGCACTAAAACAAGTTTATGAAAGTGTTCTTGCATAAAAGGGTGTTTTGGTTTTTTTGTTATCTTTGTGTAGAGATTGTAAAGAACTCCAAGAGCGATGATGAGTGCCAATGTTATCTTGATAACAAGCAATTGTTGCAAAGGTGTCTCAAAAAAACCAGCGTTAGAGTTGATGTATTTTGACATCATCATGCCGCCTGTTAGTACGATGACAAGAAGTGCAGGCGGAAATATCTTGAAGCTTTTAGCTCCAAGCGTCTGCGCTATTTTTGTATCTGTCTCTTTTCCAAACTTGTTTTTTAGTGCCGAAATCATGATGACATCGGTAAAAACATACCCTATAAAGATAACGGCAAGTGCCAAGTGAATAATGTGTGCGTATGGGTAGATTGCTTCCATGGATTAGTCTCTCTTTGTAGTCTTTCTTTTTTTAGAGGTAGGAGCTTTCTTTTTTACCGCCTCTTTTTTTGGTTTTTCAAGTTTTGGCTGTACTTTTTTTGTACGTTTTGGCTCTGGTTTTTTGTGTTCGCTTTTGAGTTTTTGCTCATCTTGATCTTTTCTGCGGATGGTTGGATCTGGCTCAAAACCTTTTACAACCTCTTGTGGAATCTTCATCCCAATTAGTTTTTCCACTGCTCTGATATCAAATTTTTCATAAATATCTATAAGGCTTATCGCCACTCCATCTCGTCCAGCTCTTCCTGTTCGTCCCACTCTGTGAACATAATCCTCTGGAATGGATGGAAGTTCATAGTTGATGACAAATGGCAGCTCCTCTATGTCCAAACCTCTTGAAGCGATATCTGTCGCCACGAGAACTTTTATCTTCCCCTCTTTAAACTCATTTAGGGTTTTTAGACGGTTTGCTTGTGTTTTGTCGCCATGAATGATGCCGCATTTAAGACCATCTTTTTTAAGCTCAAGCACCAACTCATCCGCACTTGCTTTTGTTCTTGTAAAGACCAAAACTTGTCTAAAATTTCTTGAACCGATGATGTACGCCAAAAGCGGTGCTTTTTTGTCCGTATCGACCAGATAAGCTACTTGGTTGATGGTGTCAACTGTTGAGTTCTTTTTTGATGTCTCTATAAACTCTGGTTTTGTAAGGATAAGTTTTGAGAGTTTTCTTACCTTGTCGCTGTATGTAGCGGAGAAAAGAAGTGTTTGATGTCTTTTTGGCAAAAGAGGATGAATCTTTCTTATCTCTTTCATAAAGCCCATATCCAGCATCCTGTCGGCTTCATCGAGGACAAAAATCTCGACATGTGAGAGGTCTAAACTCTTCTCCACATGCTCCATTACTCTTCCAGGGGTTGCGATGATTATGTCAACGCCCTCTTTTAAAATCTTTTGTTGTGTCTCAAGGTCTTTTCCACCGACAAAAACGGCGATATTTAGGCTCATATGTTTTGCATAATTTTGCAAATCTTCATATATCTGGATGGAGAGTTCTCGTGTAGGAGAGATGATAAGCCCTCGCACTACTCTTGCCTCTGGCGTTACATTTCTAAGGCGTTGGAGCATTGGAAGTCCAAAAGCGGCTGTTTTTCCAGTTCCTGTTTGAGCAGTTGCAAAAACATCGCTTTTTGCCAAAACCAAAGGAATAGAGCGGGTTTGGATGGTTGTAGGTTTTTCATAGCCCAACTCTTTGATTGCGCTAAGAATGGGTTTGATAATCCCGAGTTTTTCAAATGACATTTTTTACCTGCTTTATTTAATTTGTTTTTATTCCCAGCCCGTTTCTTCGCTCATGACGCTTTTGTACAAGGTTTTTCTCAAACTTGTTAAGGTTATAAAGAAGTGTTCCTACCACTGTAGCGATAAGCGGTATTGCAAAGTACCAATGAGCCTTAATCCATCTAATAAGCTCTAAAAGCTCATCCCCATAAAAATAGGCAGGAATAATAGTAATAGAAGACCATGCGATAGCACTTACAAAGTTAATAATCGCAAACTGCCTGCTAGAATATTTTGTTATTCCTATTGCCATAGGAATAACGGTACGCATTCCATACATATAGCGTTGCATAAATATGATGGGCCAGCCATATTTTTTGAGCAGTAAGTGAGCCAGTGCAAACTTTGTGCGTTGTGAGCGAATCTTGTTATGGATAAACTTTTTGTTAAATCGCCCTATATAAAAGTAGATTTGGTCCCCCACAAAACCGCCAAATCCACCAACAAAAATAGCAAAAGGTAAAAACATATCTCCTGTGTGAGACATGATGCCTGCCATTATAAGCCCGAGTTCCCCTTCTAAAATACTCCAAGCAAAAAGAACGATATAACCATACTCTTTTAGCCAATCAAGAAATAACTGCTCCACAAATACCTTCAATTCTTAAAGTAATACCAAACCCAACTAACTATACACACTTAAAATAAAAGAGAAGCTATTAGCTATGAGGCGTATCTTTGCAGCCCTAGCTGGGCTAAGGCAAAAAGATACAACGAAGTAGATGATAGCTTCTCTTTTACCCGAAGGGCGACTGCATAGCCTGCTATTGTTTCGTTGAAACTCCTTGAAACTACTAGTAGTTCCTGTGGAGTTTCGCCTCTCACTAGCAGACTATGCAGTCGTTTTAAGTGTGTATAGTTAGTTGGGTTTGGTATAACGATTATAATCAAAGAAATGTTAATTCAAGGTTTAATTTTGCTATAATTTTTCAAAAACCCAAAATCCTTGAATGATAAGAAAAACTTTTAAAACAATTAGCACAAGCGAGAAACTGAAAAATTTTACTCAGAAGTACAATATACCAACAGAGTATCTGCTTCCAAACAGAAGAATGGTCTCAAAAGGGGTCTTAATAGGGCTTTTTATTGCTTTTATCCCAATGCCCATGCAGATGGCGGCTGTTGTCTCTCTCATCCCTTTTACACGTTTTAATGTTCCCATCGCCATTTCAATGTGTTGGCTCAGCAATCCATTTACCATGCCCTTGATGTACTATATGGAGTATTTGACAGGGAGTTTTTTTCTTGGCATGGAGACAACGCCTGTGGAGATGACGCTGAAGTGGTTTGGCGATAACATCGGCAATATTTTCATCCCTCTGTATGTCGGAACGGCTTTTTACTCTATTTTTGGCTCTCTGCTTGGCTACTCTCTTGTTAATTGTCTTTGGAGGGGTTCTGTGAAAAAAGAGAGAGAAATCCGCAAAAACTCAAAAAACGCAACAAAACTCTAAAGAGCGTTCAAACGTTTTTTAAAGTAAACCCACGCAACGACTCCGACTACACTCATCGCCAAACTCATCGCCTGTCCTTGCGTTATCGCATTGCAGCAGATATACCCTATCTGAACATCAGGCGCACGCCAGATTTCGGCGATGGCACGGAGAAAACCATAGCTGATGCCGTAAACCAAAATCAACTCCCCGCTGAATTTTTGATATTTTTTATAGATATATACGACTAAAAATACTCCAAATCCCTCTAAAACTGCCTCATAGAGTTGTGAGGGGTGACGCAAAATGCCATCAACCAAAATACCCCATGGTACATCCGTCTCTCGCCCTATAAGCTCTTGATTTAAAAAGTTGCCGATGCGTCCAAAAACAAAGGCAAGCGGTACGCTGATAGCGACCAAATCCATAATTTTGCCAAAGGCGATTTTGTGTTTTTTGGAGTACAAATAGGTGCTTATCAAAAAGCCCAAAACTGCGCCGTGGTAACTCATGCCTCTTATGCCTACAAACTCGCCGTTGGAAAAAGGGTTGAAAATCTGCCACGGGTGTGAGAGATAGTAGAGTGTGTGCGTATCGTAAAATAGGATATAGCCAAGCCTCGCACCCAAGATAACGCCGATTTCGACATAGATAAAGTAAGCGTCTATCTCTTTGCCTGCAAAATCAAGACTCTCTTTTTTAATAAAATACTTCCCGATATAAAGTGCTGTTAAGAGTGCCAAAACATACATGATTCCATACCAATGCACTGGTATGAAAATAGTAAAAGCTACTGGGTTAAATGTCTCGTATATGTTGTTCCACGCTGACATTAGTCTCTTAATGCCTCGGCGATAAGCTCTATGGGGTTTTTAAAGATTTGCGGTGCGTCCACATAGTTCATGGAAGCGTTTATCTGCATACGGCATGCGCTACACTCTGAACTTACCACATCCGCACCCGTTTTTTTAATCATATCTGCTTTTGGGATACCAGCTGCTTTTGCAAGGTGGTACTTCTCACTCTGCATCGTAACACCGCCAAATCCGCAACATGTGTTTGGGTCACTCATCTCTTTTAGAGTGTAGTTTTGCGAGATAAGATTGCGTGGCTCTTTGTGGATACCTTGCATTTTTCTTGCGTGGCATGGGTCATGATAAGTGACGATTTTTGCATCTTTTTTCTTTGCGGCAAGTACTTTGCTAAGTTCTGTATGTTTTTCAAGCCACTCGGTTGCCATAAAGATTTTGTTTTTCAGTGCAACCGCTCTTGCCTTCCATTCTGGCTGGTCATGGAAATAGTGTTCATAGTCGATTTTGAGCATCGCAGAGCATGTAGCTTCTGGAACTATGATAGCCTCAACATCCTTGCTAAAACTCTCAAAATACTCAATGTTGAACTTTGCGTTGTAGTCAACAGTATCAAAATCACCCGTAAAATAGGCAGGTGCAGAACAACACTTTTGGTCTTTTGCCAAAAATGCGTCTATGCCCAAATGCTCTAGTATCTCCAAAAGCGAGTTTCCGACATTTACATAGTTGTAGTTGCCCAAACACCCTATAAATATAGCGACTTTTCTTTTGCCGCCGTTGCTGATATTTTCTGGATGTGAGTTCAAAAATGATGTTTTTCTAAGGCTAGGAAGCAGTCTATCCGCTCTTAACATCGGCAGATTGAAACGAGAACTCATAGAGTCGATGTCTGCTTGAATCTTAAACCCGCATGTCTGAAACACCCATCCAAGTTTAAATGCTATATCGTTAAGCCAGCGGTGGCGAAGAAGCAAAAAGAAAGCTTTTTTATACCAAGCGATACCAAACTTTTTGCCTATATCGGCTCTTACTTGCTCTATAACCATATCGGTAGGAAGCGATTTTGGGCAGACTTCAACACATGCAGTACATAAAAAACAGCTCTCAAAGATGGCTTTTGCGTTTGCATCTAGTTCAAGATTGCCTCATTGGTATGCTCCTAAAAGATCTAAAAACCCCCGTGGAGAGGTAACTTCATCGGCATTGACATTGTGGATGGTACAAACAGGTATGCACTTTCCGCACTTGATACAATCATCCGTTATAGATTTAAAATCAAATATCTCTTGTGGTGTATGACTCATCGCTAAACCGTTTTAGAGAATGTTTTTGCGCTTGCGGCATGTTTTTTCATGTAAGCGTCAAAAGGCATCGCAATATTTCTTATAAGCAGAGTTCCCGTTTGGCTGCACTCTATAAAATCATCATTCATGCTCAGTAGTTCATCATCTTCAAAAGGTTTTAAAGCAACAAGGGCATCTGCAAAATATGTTTTAAAATCAACACCATAGAGCTTTTCAAACCTTTTTATATCAAGCTTGAAGTTGCTCATAAGCTCCATGATTACGAATTGTCTGATTTGGTCATCTCTGTTTAGAACGATTCCTCTCTCAAAAGGGAGTTTATTCGCATCGATAGCCTCTTCATACTCATGCATCTCTTTGGTGTTTTGAGCGTAGTAGTCCACACCCTCTCCGATGGAAGTAAGCCCCACACCCACCAAATCAGCTCCGCCTTTTGTGGTATAACCTTGGAAATTTCTATGAAGTTCCCCTTTTTCTATCGCCTTGAAAAGTTCATCCTCAGGCTTTGCGAAGTGATCCATCCCTATCATTTTATAGCCATGAGAGGTTAAAAAACTGATGGTGTGTTGCATGATGCGGAGTTTCTCATCAGGCAACGGAAGGGTTGTTTCATCAATCTTACGCATAGTTTTTTTCATCCAAGGCACATGTGCGTAGTTAAATACCGCAAATCTGTCTGGATTTAGTGTAAGGGAGAGTTCAAGAGTCTCTTTAAAAGTTTCTAAGTTTTGGTAAGGAAGCCCGTAAATTAGGTCAACATTTACCGAGTGCATGCCATATTTTCTAGCCAAATCCATTGCATCTTTTGTGATAGCGTATGGCTGGATTCTATGAACGGCTTGTTGGACTTTTTCGTTAAAATCCTGTAAACCAAAGCTTACACGGTTAAAACCGTTCTCACTTAGGACTTTCATCTGCTCTTCATTTATGTGGCGAGGGTCAATCTCACAACTGATTTCTGCATCTTTTACAAAGTTTGGAAAAAAAGATTTTATCTCTTTTATGACTTCTTCTAGTTGCGGTGCATTGAAAAAAGTAGGAGTTCCGCCGCCAAAGTGCATCTGAATCACTTCACGAGAGCAATCCACATACGAAGCGAGTATCTTTAGCTCTCTTTTGAGGTAGTCGATGTAGCGAATCATCTTATCTTCTTTGGAGGTAAAGACAACATTACAACCGCAAAAATAGCATGCATTTTTACAAAAAGGTAAGTGAAAGTAGAGGCTTAGGGGACGAGCAGGGTCTTGAGATTTGAGTTTTTGAATGTACTCATCATAACCAAAAGAATCGCTAAACTCCAACGCCGTCGGATAACTTGTATAACGAGGTCCCGGTTTTGAGTACTTTGTAAATTTTGTAAAATCTAACATATCTGTCCTGCCGCATATTGATTTGAATTTGGTGATTATCTCTAAAAAGTGTTGAGAAAATAGTTAATTTTTTATTGCTGGCAAAATTATTTAAGATAAAATCCCAACACCGCTCTTTTTAAAGACACTATAGGCATCTTCTATGCCCTCTTTATAAATTTTTATAGAATCACTATTTACATAAACTGCTGTTGCTTCAATACCAAAAATCTTGTGTATTGAAAAAAGTGCTGTCGAATAAAAAGAGTAGATACTGCTTGGTAAAACATCCAAGCCAAGAAGATATATCTCAACAGAAGTCGGCAATCTTTGAATTTTAAAATTATCATCCACTAAGTAGTTCAAATCTTTTAGATTTTCTTCTCTGCGATGTGGAATATAGATGATTTTTTTGTTTTGTGTAACCAAATGGCTCTTTGCTTTTTCAAGATACTCAAGATAAGTCTCTTTTTCTACAATTTTTTCATCATAGAGAGCTTGACCGATAAAATAGACAATTTCGTCATCTATCTTCTTGTTTGCAATAAATTTTTTCATAAAAATAAATTGATTTTGAATTATTGTCTCGCCATAGTATGGCTCTAAATCAAACATTGTGAAGTAGTTTATCCTCTTTTTGTCAAAATCTGTTTTTAGTCCAAGCAGGGAGTAGCGAAGCATTTTGATTTTTTTGGATAATCTTAGAGGATGTTCAAGATTTGGATTTAGCTCGCTTTTGTGCCATCTTAGAGTTGCTGCCCCGTCATCGAGTGCAAAAATCTGATTTGCTTTTAAATTGGATAATAAAATATTTTGAAACTGCCCGAAATGACCTGTAAATATCATATTGTAAGCATCTTTTTTTAATTTTTTGATGAGAGAGGGGTACTCAAAATATTTTGATTTTTTTCTCTCCAGACCTATCTCAATCACTTCATCCCAATGAGAGAGTTTAAAGACCTCTCTCATTTGCTCATAAGTTTTTTCTCCGTCTTTTGAGTAGTAAATAGCAATTAAAATATTTTCATCCAAACCAAGTTGCGTTTTTGCTTCCATTGCGCTTATACATTGGAAAGGAGAGCTGACTATGTAGAGATTTTTCATACGCTATTTATCCTAATTTAAAAAATTCAGTTAAAGATGCAACTGACGCATTCCTGATTGTTCAAATACAGAGTAACAACTCTCTATCCCCTCATATCTCTTCTCGTTGATGCTGTTTTTTGGAATTCTGATATACTCATTTGTACACTCATCAAAAAGAAATTTTAGTGTTACGAGTGCAGTTGACCAATATGCAACTATGTGCATCGGGTATATATTGCTTTGTAAAAAATAGAGTTCTATGGGTACTTCCGGTTTTTTTATCTCAAAAAGAGTGCTTTTGATGGATTTGATAGCATCTTTTTGCTTTTGGCTCTCAAGGCGATGAGGGATGTAAATCATCTTTTTGTTAAATCTGTCTATCAACGCCTCTATATCTTTTTTATAAACATCAATATCCATAAAGACATCGGCGGGCTGACCTACAAAATAGACGATGTCGTTCTCTTTTGTAGCGTTGCTCAAGTATCTTGTTTTGAAGTATGTCAAACTGTTTTTTATTACTTCATTTCCATGTGCAGGCGGCAAATCAAAATAGGTAAAGAGGTTGATTTTGTCTTTGATTTTTATATTCAAACCAAAGAGTAAAAAGCGCAATTCTCTAAAGTTGTATTTGTTGTACTTGTTGTACTTGACAAAAGTATCGTAGTAAACAAGGGTCGCCGTACCATCATCCATAAGAAAAACTTTCTCTTTTTTTGTGTTGGCTATAATCATTTTATATGATATGCCAAGTTCTCCGACAAAGATATAGTTGAATCTCTCTTGTCTTAGTTTTTTTATAAGGTTTACATATTTTAATATCTTTGACCCGTATGTGTCTTCTACATGGATAATTTCGTCCCATTCAATTAAGCTTAGGAGATACTGCATCTGTTTTGTATTGGCGGCTGAACGATTGTAGATAAGTACGAGCGTGTTGTTTGTCAGCTTAAAGTGGTTGATGGCTTCAATGGCGTTGATGACTTGCAGTGGTGATCTTACAACAAATAAATTTTTCATATATTTTTCTCCATCATAAACTAAACCCATCATCAACGACTATATTTTGTCCATTGACGTACCGGCTCATGTCGCTAAGCAGATATATGAGCGTGCCTTTCATGTCGCTTTTATCAAGCATTCCTTGGTTTAAGCACTGCTCTTTGTATCTCTCTAAAAAGGAGTTTGGCTGATAGTCAAAGATGCCACCCGGGCTTAGGGCATTGACTTTTATGTTCATTCCTTTAAAATACTTTGCCATGTATTTGGTGAGATGGATAAGTCCTGCTTTTATGGCTGCATACTCAACCGGCATAGTCATGGAAGTGTCGGCATATACCTCAAATTTTGGAGCGATAACACCATAAATGGAGCTGATATTGACTATGTTTCCACTCCCTTGCTTTTGAAAATATAGTGCAAATTGTTGTGAAGCCGTAAAATATCCACCTAGATTTAGCCCCAAATTTTCTACAAAATCGTCATGCGTTACCTCGAAAAAGTGCTTACCATAGTTTTTGTTTCTCGGGTAGGCGTTGTTTACGAGAGCATCAATTTTGCCATATTTTTCATCCAGATAGCTTATGCAGTCGTTTAGAGACTTTTTGGAGGTGATATCTAGTTTTACAAAATCTAGTTGGGATTTGGGATTTGGGATTTGGGATTTTATTTTTAACTCTTCTTCAACTATATCCAAAGCCCTATATCCCATATCCTCACTAATGTCGGCTATAACGGCAATACCGCCATTTTCAACAACCGCCTTTACAAACTCTTTTCCTATAAGTCCTGCTCCGCCTGTTATGACTATTACCTTATCTTGAAGCATTACAATATCTCCTTATAAAACTCTATTTTTCTATCATTGGTGGTGTTAAACTTCTCTTTAAAACCCTCTGTCCAGCTTTTTTCTATCTCAAAAATTTTCATATCATCCATCTCTTCACACTCCTCTTTATCGCCGTTTGCATTGAAGATGTCGGTACTTTGAACATACTCAAGAGCGTTGTTGTCTATGCCTGTTCTGTTTACACCTGCGATAAAGAGCTGGTTCTCGATGGCTCTTGCCTTAAGCAATGTATTCCAATGTTCAACTCTTTTTGATGGCCAGTTTGCAATGTTTATGATTATATCGCTTCTTTTTGCCAAAGCGGTGTAGAGTTCGGGAAATCTCAAATCATAGCAGATACTCAAACCTATGTTCATGCCCTCAAAATTTACAACACTCAGTTTTTCTCCGGCATTGAAGTATCTATCTTCTCCCGCAAAACTAAACGGATGGATTTTTGCATAGCTCCCGACAACTTCGCCGCTTCTGCTTACGAAAACAGATTTGTTCAGTGCTTTTGCACCGTCTTTTATCACAACTCCAAAAATTATGGCTATGTTGAACTTTTTTGCCAGAGCAGAAAATGCCTCTATCGTTTGAGAGCTTTGAAAATCTTCAGCCGTGAGCGAAATATTGTTTGAAAATCCACTCAATGTCATTTCCGGAAAAACCACTAAAGCAACACCTTTTTTGGAAGCTTGTTCTATATATTTTTCACACAAAAGCAAATTTGCTTTTTTATCTTCCCAGATTTGGTTGAGTGACACAAGGGCTAGTTTCATTTAGTTGTGCTTTCTAAAGACCGGTTTTATCACGTTGCCGATTAGGTATTTGTCATAGCCCTCATCAACTGCTTTTTTGTAAACTTCAAAAGTTTTTTCCAAAGCATTTCTTGTTATTTCAAGCTCTTTGTCGCCATGCGCAAAAGAGAGTGCTATCCATGGCATCAACACGCCATTTTTAATCATCTCTTGAGAGAAGAGGGTTCTAAGCCCTAAAGAGTTCTGCCCATCTTTGTCAAAAGTGAGATAGTAAGGACTGCACTCTATACCGCCTGCTACAAAATTTTTCTCGATGCCATGTTTTTTTGCAAGAGTATTCATCATCTCGATAAGTTTTGCGCCATAAGCCCACATATGCTCAACGACGCTGTTCTCTTTCATAAACTTCATAGTCTCAACAAATGCGCCAAGTCCGCTCATCTCGGCTCCGTGAGTGGTTGAGAGTAAAAATAGTCTCTCTCTGCCCTCAAACTCGATAGAACCTAGCTCCATAATCTCTCTTTTCCCCGCAATAGCCGCAACAGAAAAACCGTTTGCCATAGCTTTTCCAAAAGTACAAAGGTCCGGTTTGATGCCATAATAGTGTTGCGCACCTTTTAGATGCCATCTAAAGCCCGTAATCATCTCATCAAGGACAAACACCGCTCCATGTTTATGACAAAGTTCTTGCACTTTATGCAAAAAGTTATCTTTTGGATGCTCGTTTGCGGCAGGTTCTAGGATGACGCACGCTATCTCGTTTGGGTGCTCATTGAAGAGATTTTCCAAACTTTTGATGTTGTTGTAGTTAAACATTTTTGTGTTTGCTATGTCAGATGAGGTAATCCCTTTTGTTATGGGAGTTGAGCCGATAAACCAATCGTCATAGCTAAAGAATGGCTGTTCTGCACATCTGGCAATCAGCGTTCTTCCCGTAAATGCACGGCTTAACTTGACGGCGGCTGTTGTAGCTGTAGAGCCGTTTTTTGTAAACTTTACCATATCTACGCTATCTATCATCTCTACTAAAAGTTCGGCTGCTTCAAGCTCAACGAGGCTGGGTTTTGTAAGGTTGTTACCGTACTCTATCTGCTTTATCGCCGCTTGATTGACATCTTCATTTGCATAGCCGAGGTTTACGGCACGCAATGCCATACCGTAATCTAAAAACTCATTTTCGTTTTCATCATATATGTATGCACCTTTGCCTCTTTTGAGTATCTGCGGAGCATTGATTGGGTATTGGTCAAATCCTCTGCTGTATGTGTGCGCTCCGCCCGGAATTACTTTTAATAATCTATCTTGATAAGTCATCTCTGCCCTCGCTTATGTCTTCTAGTTTGTAAAGTGTGTGTAATATCTTGCAATCATCTTCCAGAGTGTTTGGATAGGATGATGGTTTTGCATTTTGAACATCAATAATTGCGTCAATGTACGCTCTTACTTCATTGATATAAGGCTCTTCAGGGTTGATGTAACCGCTCTCAACCGTACCCGTCTCAAAACTTATGCGCTCCCATTCGTTCATGGAGGTGTTGATGTAGCGCAACTCGTTACTGTCGGCACTGTAAACTATCTCACCCTCTGCGCCTAAAATCCTTATCTCTCTGGTTGCTTTTGGTCTTGAGACGACTTCTACGCATAGGTTGCCTATGACGTTGTTAGGGTACTCTAAGATACAGTGGTAAATATCGTCTATGTCTGCATTCATGTCTGTCAGTTTTCTTCTCACACAAGCCAGTGGTTTGCTGTCTCCAAAGATATCATTTAGCCAAGTCAGCTCAAAAGGAACTATCTCTCTGCATCCTCCCGTATCCGGATTGGAGACATAAAAATCTTCTATCTTCTCCCACGGATGCCAATCAGGTAGATATTGCCCCGTCTGGTAGTTGTAGTTAAGCACTTTGCCTATAGCGTCACTGCTTATCAGCTCTTTTATCTTCATAGGCATCGGATAGTAGCGCATGGTGCAAGAGGGAGCCATTACAAGTTTTTGAGATTTTACTTTTTGGGCAAGCTCTAAAATCTTCTCTGCGTCAACAACAGAGGCTTCTATAAAACAGTGGATATCGTTTTGCTGTGCCATAAAAGCGTAGTGCATGTGTAGATTTGGCGGTGTAGATATAAGAAAAGCATCCGGCTTAAACTCACTCAACGCTTTTTCAAAATTGTCATAAAGTGTTATCTCATACTTTTTAGCTTCCGCTCTTCTGTCTTCTCTTGGGTCAAATCCGGCAACGCTGCCTTGATGTCCCAACGCTAAAAGGTTTCGAACCCTTCTTTTTCCCATTGAACCTAAACCAATTACTAAAAATTTCATCATAATCTCCATTCATGTTTCATTATATTTTCAATAGCCAAAAAATCATAAATATCATCAATTTCATAGCATTGATACCGCTTGATTTTATAAAAAGTGTTTCGCTTTGTATAAAATGTTTTCTCATCCAGTAATGATTTTGTTTTTACGATATAAGCAACGCCGTAAGGAAAATAGGCGATATCGTTGTCCTGTCTTCTTGTTTTTAGCTCTAAAGTCTCACAGTAAGGAGCAAGAGTCTCATCGTTTATCGTTTTTTTCATAATCGATGGATGCTCATGCACCTCTCCTATGGATACTATGGAGTCAAATTCTGATTCGTTTTGAACAATTTTTTCTATCATGCTATCTATGTCGCCATCTTCTCTTAAAGGCGATGTCGGCTCAAGCAAAATGATATAGTCAAACTCTCTGTTTAGCTCTGTTTTGTAAAAATCTATCACATGTTTTACGGCATCAAAAGATGTTGCGGTGTCGCTTGCTAAAAAATCGGGTCTTAAAAAAGGGACGTTTGCACCATATTTTTTTGAGATATCGGCTATCTCTTGATAGTCAGTCGTTACCATGACCTCATCCGCATAGTTGCTCTTAAGCCCCGCTTCAACACTCCAAGCTATCAGCGGTTTATCGCAAATCTCTTTTATATTTTTACCAGGCAACCCCTTGCTACCACCTCGTGCAGGAATAATTACCAAAAAAGTTCTGTTTTTATACATCTAAAACCTCTTTATATTTTTGCTTTACTTTGTCATATATTTTCAAAAGAACATCTTTGTTTGAAACTATTTCATTGATAGCTTGACTCATCTCTTCGGGTTCATCGTCATATTGATGTGCGATGTTGTTTCTTATTTTTCTTAGATTCATCCACTCTTTTGCACTAAATATATATTCTGATTTTTCCAATTTATTTAGAATATCAACAAAGGGTAAACTACTTGTATTTTCCTCATAATTTGAAACTATGTGCTTAAATATTTTATCTCCGAGCGTATCTTGCAGCTTTGCAAATCTAAAAAGATACTGATCCAATGCTTGGACTTGAGCTTTGTCTAGCATCGTATATTCCAATGCTGTTATGGGCATAAAATTTTTGATGCTGTCATACGCTTCATTTATTCTCTGAATATGCCTATCGCACTCTGAAAAATATTTTTGCAATACTAATTTTTCTTCTCTCAATTCAACTCCTTTTTGTATGGCAATCTCTTCTATAAGCCTCGCTTTGTCCATCTCAAAAACCACATCTATCTTTTGCTCACCGAGTAATTCTTCTAGTTTTAGTAAAAATTCAATCTTCTTTTTTTGTAAATTGGCAAATTTTTCATTAGGGCAAAGATAGAGATCTATATCGCCGCCTTTTTTACTATCATCAACACGACTTCCAAAAAGATACACCCTGCCATCCCCGAAAACTTCTTTGAACGTTCTTGTTATAGCCCTAACCTCATTTGCGTTAAGCCTCATCAAAACACCTCGTCATACTCTTCATTTGCTTTTTTATACTCTTGAAAATCTTCATCGGTGAATGGTTCAAAATTGCTAAACCACACCGTTTCAAGCTTACATAATAACTTAAACTGCAAAGGAGCATCGTAATTAATTGTTTCGATTGTTAAATGAATATCTTCTGCCCCATTTTTATAAATCAAACTATTTAAGTCTTTCGTATAAATTCTAGGACAATAACCCATCAATTCAGCTGGGTCGTCTGTTCTTATCATCAGGGCATATTGGTCTGCTCTGTTT
>JAOTSA010000151.1 GCA_030247515.1 Sulfurimonas sp.
GGTTCTGAATATCGTTAATAAGTGTCTCTTTCCTATCCATATTGTTTAACTCTTTTTTATTGATTTTATATACAAAAAACTCTATTTTTTAAGAAGATTTTTACACTGGTTAACATAATGTAAATTCTCTTGAAAATTTCATTTGCTTGCAAACACCTATCTTGTGGGATTTGCATTATAAGTTAATTGTATCAAAATTTAGAAACTAAAAACATTAAAACAAAATCTTTATCTCACACTCATTCCCTCATCAAGATATTTAATGAGCGGGTAAATGAAAAACTCTATCACTCTTCGTTTACCAACTT
The DNA here is from genome assembly GCA_030247515.1 of Sulfurimonas sp. GTDB lineage: Bacteria > Campylobacterota > Campylobacteria > Campylobacterales > Sulfurimonadaceae > Sulfurimonas. The sequence goes on from JAOTSA010000151.1 coordinate 309, forward strand.
TAAGTTCGGCGGTTACACTCATGCCTGAAGTTAGTGCGATAATTTCACCATCAACAGCTAGATTTTCTTTGTGAGGTGTAAGATATACTTCATAAACTGCACCTAGCTTTTCATCTTCGATAGCATCATCGGCTATATGTTCTACAGTTGCAGGAATAAGCCCGTACTTTTGAAAATCAAATGTATCTATTTTGATAGCAGCTTCCATCTGTTTTTTGACAAACCCTCTATCTTGATTTAGCACGGTTGCTTTAATGACAAGTGGCATATCTTTTGGTACTATAGATACAAGTTTTTCTGCTGGTGTGACAATACCGCCTATTGTATGTACCATTAGTTTAGCTACATATCCATCCACTGGCGAAGTAATCAATTGTTTTGCTTTTTGAAATGCTATAGATTCTATTTCAACTTCTAAAAGTCTTACTTCTTTGCTCTTTTGCGTCAACTCTTCAAGAAGTTTATTGTGATACTCCTGCGTAAGTAAAAGTTTTTTTTCATCTAGTTCATGAAGTTGTTCTTGCAAACGTATGATTTCATGGTCTTTCATTCGCATTTGCTCCTCATACTCAACAAGTTCTTTACGCACATTTTCATACTCGTTAGAAGCAATGATATCCAAAATGCTTTGCATCCTTTTTTCTCTTTCATTGAGAGATACAAGATGTTGTTTTAAGCGATTTTTATCCACATCAAAGACTTTAATTTGCTCTTGTACTTGGAGTATTTGCTGCGAAATAAGATTTTTTTGTTGTATATGCGCTGTTTTTGTAGCTTCATAAATTAAATTCTGCATATCTAAAATGCTGTTGTTGGCTATTTGTTTCTCTTGTATAAATGGTTTATTTTCTATCAAAGCCTTTAAACGTTGCATCTCAATCTTTAGAAGCTCCATATTTTTTTGTTTAGATTCAAGATTTGTTATTGTTACTGAAGGATCTATTTCAATAAGAACCTCTCCTTGTTTCACAAATGCACCCTCTTTTACTAAAATCCTGCTAATAACTCCAGTTTCGATAGGCTGGAGAACTTTTATTTCGCCATACGGGATAATCTTACCTCTAGCACTTACCACTATATCTATCTTTGCCAAGAACAACCATAAGCTTCCAAAAAATATAAAAGCGATAATTACCCACAACAAAGCTCTTCCCAAAGGGTTGAGCGGTCTATCTTCTATCTCGACCAACAAAGGTTTAAACTCGTGCCTATCTTTTGTATAAAACAATTGCATCATCAATCCTGTTGTGTATAAAGTTTATAATAATAGCCTTGTAGTTGCATCAACTCTGAATGAGTTCCCTGCTCTACCACTTCACCTCTATCAAGCACTAATATTACATCGCAATCTTTGACGGTTGTAAGTCTATGTGCCACGATAAACATCGTACGTCCATCTCTAATTTGAGCCATATTATTTTGAATAATTTTTTCCGATTCATAATCAAGTGCCGAAGTCGCTTCATCAAAGATAAGCACTCTTGGGTTAATGAGTAAAGCCCGTGCAATAGCGATACGTTGACGCTGTCCGCCTGAGAGTGATGCTCCACGCTCACCTACTTGCGTATCATACCCTTGCGGCAGTTCCGAGATAAACTCATGCGCTCCTGCCATCTGTGCCGCCGTGATAATATGCTCCATCGGCGCATCTGGGCGAGAGAGCGAAATATTGTCTCTGATAGTACCGCTAAAGAGAAAATTTTCCTGTAAAACTACACCAATATTATTACGAAGCCATTTTGGGTTCATATGGCGGATATCGACACCATCAATGTAAATCGTGCCGCTGTTTGGGATGTAGAGTCTTTGGATGAGTTTTGTGATGGTGCTTTTTCCGCTTCCGCTTCGTCCGACCAACCCTACACTTTGACCCGCTTTAAACTCTGCACTGATGCCTTTAAGTACCTGAGGTAAATCAGGAGCATACGAAAATCCTATTGCATCAAACTTTACGCTTCCGTTGATATGTGGTAAGGTAATGGCTTTATCGTTTTTTTGTTCTGTTGGTGTATTGAGAATATCCCCTATTCTATCAACAGATAGCAGTGTTTGTTGAAACTCGTTCCATAGATTGACCAGACGAAGAACGGGAGAGCTGAATTGATTTGCAAACATCTGAAAGGCGATGAGTTGTCCAACGCTGAGTTTTCCTTCAAGTACTAAAGTAACGCCCATATAGAGCATAGAGATAGTCATAAGCTTTTGTAGCATAT
>JAOTSA010000152.1 GCA_030247515.1 Sulfurimonas sp.
CAAATAATCCTCTGCTTTTTTTGCTCATCTTATCTCCTCCATTGCTTGTGACATTTGTATCTTTTATTTTATCGAATTGGGGCTGTTTTTAAAATATGGTGGGTTTTTAGAGGTGTCCTAGTGGAATAAAAGCTTCAAGTATAGATTATAGTAATATACGGTATGGATTTATATTGGGAGCAGGTGCTTCAGCAAAGTCTAACATTCCTACTGCATCTATATTAACTAAAAAGTGGTTTGAAAAAATACAAGAAGATATCTCAGAAAACGAATTAAATCAATGGAAAAAAAGTATTCTCGATTTTGATGAAAAAGACTTGGCAAAATTTTATTCAGAAATATTTAAAAAAAGATTTGAAGGAAACCCAGATGAAGGCATTGAGGAGTTACAAAAGTATATGGATGAGGCTATACCTAGTATTGGATACTCTTTTTTAGCTCAAATACTTGATAAAACAAATAATAAGTTTGTAATAACAACAAATTTTGATACTATGACAGAGGATTCTCTTTTCCAGTTTTCAAATTCAAAACCTTTAGTTTTAGGGCATGAATATTTAAGTCACTTTATACAATCCTCAAATACTACTAGAGCGACTATTATTAAAATACATAGAGATTTTTTATTGCAACCACTTAATAATAAAGAGGACATTGAAAAGTTAAAAGAAGAATGGCAAAAATCATTAAAACCAATTTTAAAAAATAATAAAATAATAGTTATCGGTTACGGCGGTCATGATAATTCTTTAATGGAATATTTAAGTGGAATAAATATTGATGACAGAAGTCCGATATATTGGTGTTATATAAATGAATGTGATATATCGGAAAAAGCGAACAAGCTTTTAACGAAAAAAGATTTTATTGTAAAAATAAAAGGATTTGATGAACTTATGCTTTTGATTGGTAAATCTTTAGAATTTGATTTACCGATAAACACAAAAGACATGCTAAAGAGTGAAATTATTTTAAAGGCTATTGAAAGAGCAAATAATTTTCTAGATCAATTGAAACGCCAATTCTAAAAATAAGTGCAATTTTCTAAGAAAGTCGGAAGGTAGGGTTAAAGAGTAATCAGCTACCATTTTTTCGACCAAGAAAAATAGGAAGATGCATGAAATACACTCAATTAACCCTACAGAAAAGATACCAGATTTCAGCTTTACAAAAGGCTCGGTATAACCAAAAAGAGATAGCAAGAGAGCTATTAGTTCATCCCTCAACAATAAGCAGAGAGCTAAGACGAAATAGAGATTCTTTTCGAGGATACAATCCAGAATTAGCACAGATACAATCTTCGAAAAAACATAAAGAAAAATTCAAACGACAATCAATTACCAAAAGAGTGGAAAAGTACATACGCACCAAGCTAAAAGAAGATTGGTCACCAGAGCAAATATCAGGACGGATGAAACTTGATACAGGAATATATGTTGTTCATGAGACTATCTATCGCTATATCTATGACAACAAAGCAAATGGTGGTAAATTATATACCTCACTTAGACATAAAAATAAAAAATATCATAAGCGTTCAAATGATTATAAAGCTAGAGGCACGATTATAGACCGAGTGATGATAGATAAAAGACCAAAGATAGTAGAGGAAAAATCAAGAATCGGTGACTTGGAAATAGATACTGTAATAGGTAAAAATCATGTTGGTGCATTAGTCACTGTTGTAGATAGAAAATCAAAGTTTGCGATAATTAAGAATGTTCCATCCAAAGAAGCTAGGATTGTAGCACAGGCACTCATAGAGATGATCCAACCTATCAAAGCCATTACTCACACAATCACAAGTGACAATGGCAAAGAGTTTGCATATCACAAAGAAATAGCAGCTGCGCTTGATGCTGATTTTTACTTTGCAAATCCATATCACTCTTGGGAAAGAGGCTTAAATGAACACACTAACGGACTAATTCGTCAATATTTACCAAAGAAAAGCGGGTTTACAAATGTCTCTAAGGATGAAATCATTATGATTCAAAACAGACTTAACCATCGACCTAGAAAAGCCCTTGGATATAAGACTCCATATGAAGTGTTTTTTAGTGAAATGAGTAAAAAGTTAGCTAGTTAATTTTAGGTGGAAATTGCACTTATTTTTAGAATTGGCGATTTAAAACAGTATATTACAAAGGATGGAGTTTTTACAGATACGCACATTAACCGCCCAGATATACCAATGATAGAAAAAATCATCATCTACAATAAGCAAGTGAAAAATAGTTTGGCTTTTATAGTTTGGCGGATAGAAGCAAAAGTTATCATTCCAAACTTTAGAGTTTTAGCTTTACCGCTCCACGAACTAAAAGAAGTGATAAAAAAAGAGTGGTTTTAGATGAGTTATGTAACCCAAGTTTTTAAAAGTCTTTGAAAGTGCCTAAAATAGGGCTTAATAGATGGTGCGGATGAGAGGACTTGAACCTCCACACCTTACGGCACTAGATCCTAAGTCTGGAATGTAAATCGAATACAAATAGCTATAAGTATTTATAA
>JAOTSA010000153.1 GCA_030247515.1 Sulfurimonas sp.
GAAAACAGCTACACAGCCCACTACAAAGAGACACAATTTACTATCAAGATGAGCGGAGAGCTTATAGAATCCATCTCTTACAAAGATGAGTTTGAGAACAAAATCACTATACGCTTTAAAAATCAAAAGCAAAATCAACCCGTTAGCAAAACACTATTCAACCCTGTTTATCCTCTAAGTTTTGATATTATCAGGGATTAAGAGGCGTAACCTCCACCCTGTTTCTTCCCCCATTTTTTGCGTTATAGAGTGCCTTGTCTGTTGCTTGGTATATTCCATCAACATCCATCTTGCAAGCTTTTGGCAAAAATGCAAGACCTATTGAGAGTGAGAGGTAGTCTGAAATCGGACTGCTGACATGCCCTATTTTTTCGTTCTGAATCGCTTTTCTAAGCAGTTCTGCTCTCTCTAACGCTTCTTCTTGTGTTGCTGCATAAAAAGAGACGGCAAACTCCTCACCACCTAAGCGGTAAGCATAGTCATTTGCTCTTTTAAAGAGCGATTGTATAGTCTTTGCAACTATTTTAAGTGCCTCGTCCCCTTTTTGATGTCCATAAAAATCGTTATATTGCTTAAAATAGTCTATATCTATCATCAGTAAAACAAGATTTTTTCCATCTCGTTTTGAGATTTTATAATCCTTCTCAAACTGTACATCAAAAAATCGTCGATTGTAAAGCCCAGTAAGTGCATCAGTGATAGAGTACTGTTCAATTCTCTTTTTATCTGTAATATCAAGAACAATGGCAGAGAATCCCATGATATTGCCATACTTATCCATCTGCGGAGTAATGGTGGACTCTATCCAGTAATCATTCATATTTTTGTTGCGATTTTTAAACTCTCCTTTATAAATCTTGCCATCAAGAATAGTATTCCAAAGGTTTTCATAGACCTCTTTAGGTGTATCTTGATGAGCAACGATGGAATGCGATTTTCCTATAATCTCCTCTTTTGTGTATCCTGATATCTTTGTAAAAGCATCACTCACATCAGTAATAACTCCCTTTGTATTTGTTTTGGAAGTAATAACATACTTGTCGATAAGGTCTATGTACTTTTTACTTGTATATAAAGATTTTGCATCTCGTAAAAAACCGATAATCATATCTATGAAATAGGTAAAGTCCTCATTGTGAACAATGTCATGTTTTGTTGTAAAAGCAAGTTGCAAAACACCAAAAATCTTCTCATGACTCATAAGCGGCAGAGTGCAGATGCTTGATGGTATAACTGTGAGATTTTCTATACGAAAGAGCTGTTTTTGAGAAATCTCAAACTCCGTTGCTATAGATTTTTTTTGGATGGCGACTTCACCCACAAGTCCTTCTCCAAGTTCGACGATGGGTTTCATCTCATTTGTAGCGTACGAGGAAGCCAAATAGAGTTTGTTGTTCTCTTCATGGAAAAGATAAATCGCTCCTTGCACAACACCAAATTTCTCTGAAAAAAAGTAGAGTGCCTGCGATGCTATCTCTTCGATAGTGTTGCACTTCTCTAAATCATTTTTGAGTTTTATGATGGCTGTGAGGTTGTTTTTAATCTTTTTCTCGCTTTGCGCATAAAGAGTATAGCTTCTTACCATAGAGGCTATAATAAGAAGGATAAAAATAACAACAAATGCCCCGATAATAATTCCATGAAGTTTAGCCTCTTCAAGTTCTTTTAGTTTTTGGTTTAGTTTTTGGTTTAAGAACTCAGCATCTGCACGGTAGAGTACAAAAATCTTATCTATTACATTGGTTGAGAGTGTAAAAAACTCAAGTGCGTTGATATTTTTACCACTTAGCAAAACAGTTTTTTTAACATACTCCTGCATCTTTTTTGTCTCTGTGTTGACATTTTCAAGAAGCGATAAAAGCCTTGCTTTTTCATCATGCTCTCGTATCTCTTCGATAGTCTTTTGAACCTGCTTTGAATAATCCTCACAAAGAAGACAGTTGTTTTTTATGGAGTATCTAAGTTCATCGTCTGTGGAGTTCTCAAGTATAGCTCTGCTTGTTTTTGCTCTGATTTTCCCCACAACTTCTATAAGATTTGGAAGATGTTTTAGCATAATGTCAATAAGAAAATATTTGTCACTGTCAGACTCTAACAAAAGCTTCGATTTAAAACCGAGATAGTACATCTTCTCTTGTAGTTGCTCTATAACATAGGTATATTTTTGGTATGTAAGCGTCTTGTCTTCAAGTGAACTGTTGATGAGAGTTTCAATCTCATTTTTAACATACTCATACTCTTTGTCATAAAGTGTCGGATAAAGTATTTTAAAATTTTTACTATTTTCGACATCTTTTAGCGCATCTGCCTTAATAAGAGCAACATTACTTACAACAAGAGCATAGTCTGCTTCACTCATCAAGTTTTCATCAAATTGACTATAGCCACGCAATTTCTGAATTTTAAGGATAAATTTTTGCACCTCTTGCGCAAAACTTACACCATTAATCTTCTCTTTTGTTTTGGCTATCTCATCATTATAGCTATTTATAAA
>JAOTSA010000154.1 GCA_030247515.1 Sulfurimonas sp.
GAATATACTTTAGCATACTCTTCCATTGTCTTAGACATTTCAAACCTTTGAAACATCCGTTTTGAATTGACTCTCAGTTTTTCAATATGTTTCGAATCAGTGCAAACTCTTCGCACTGCATCCACCAACTCCTCAAGATTAATCTTGTTTTGATGCAACTCTAAAATCAATGCCGCACTTCCCTCTTTATCTGATGTCATATCTACTATTTCCCCTACATTCGTAGAAATCATAGGTTTGCCCTGTGCCATAAACTCTATCAACACTAAAGGCATCGACTCACCCAAAAAAAAGCTAGGTAGCAACCCTGCATCCGATACTGCAATGTAGTCTTGTAGATTCGACACTTGACCAATAAAATGGATATATTCATGATTAGCTATTTTTTCAAGTTCCGTTTTAGCTTCACCCTCGCCTATAAGAAGCAAATCCACCTTATATCCAATGTTGTTTAGTTTATCTACCGCATCTACTGCAAGGTACCATCCCTTGGTTGCCATTGCTCTACTAGCTAGACAAAACACAAAACTATCTTCTCTAATTCCAAAAGCTTCTCTACTACTTATCTTTGGCATTTCAGGCTCATAGCCATTAATTATTTTTTTAACTCTATCCGGCATATAAAACGCCTCAAAAACCTTCTTATTTTTTTCTGCCGTATATACCCATCCATCTACTTCAAATAGCATATTTTCAAAGTATCGCTTAAAATCAGGTTCTGCATCAATATGTTCCAGTAACGTTTCATAACAACCGTGCATTGATACAATCCATTTTACCTTTTGTGGCAATTTTTGAAATATTTCATGAACGTATTTATCCGACCACCATATAGAGCTATGAATAACATCAATATCATATGCTTCAAGCAAATCGGCGATACCTATTTTGTTCACATCAAACACAGGAATAGTAACGTCAATTTTTTTTACCACCTCAGAATGCTCTGGAAAGTGTCCTACATTTAAAAGAATAACATTTCCTCCTATTTTTTTCCATGCATTCGCAACCCGTATTGAAAAAAGCTGTCCACCACCTGGGGAAAAATCACTTGCCACTACAGCTATAGAAGGCAGGCGATTTGCTTGAATCTCCAGTGCTGCTTGCCATAATCGCTTTTTGTCATAATAATCAGACAACTCATTGTCAGGATTTTTGTATTTAAATCTTTCCCATTCCGAATCCACTTCGTCAAATGCTTTCATTCTAAGCTGTTTGGTAGTTGTAAAATTAGAAAAAACATACTCTGTAATGAGCCTTCTCTCATTAAAATAGACATCAGTTCCTTCTACTTTTTTAACCTGTGATGCAGAATGTCTTCTAAAATAATTTGTAGCATCTATATCATATGCAATTTTTCCATTTTTTAAACATTCCAAATATATCAGCCAATCTCCACACATTTTAAAGTTCTGCGCTTCATTCAATGTTTCGCCAAATGATGATCTCCTGATTAAAAGCCCACTAGCATTTACTAGTGTACACATCGCACCAAGTTGCTCGTTTACTTCCTTTATGCCTGTTTTAATGTAGCTTGAATCGAATTTTTTAGGATAAGCTTTATCAAAATACGGTTTAAAGGCATCTAGTTGAATATCTCCGTTCTCATTTATCATCTCCGTTTTAGCCGATACGATGTTAATAAGCGAATCATCAAAATAAGGCAACAGTTTAGATAAGAAATTTTCAGAACAGCTATCATCTCCTTCTGCAATCCAAACTATATCGGACTTTGCAATATCTATCCCTTTTTTCCATTGTTTGAATGGTGAACCTGAGTTATGTTTGTTAAGATACAGTTGAATTCTTGAGTCAGTCAAATAGTTTTGTACTCTAGCCACAGAAGCATCGCTAGAGCAATCATCAAGTGCGATTATTTCGATATCTTTGATATCTTGGGTTAAAATCGAATCCAACCTCTCTTCGATAAAAGATTCATGATTGTAAAAAGGCACAATTACACTTACAGATGGCTTGTAATGCGTGTACCTTTTAATTGTGCTAAAAACCTCTATCATTTTTTTCTCTGTAGTGTATGAAGAAAAAAATCTTTGATGTGCTTTTATGCCCATCTCTTTTAAAAGCAAGTCATTATCTATTAGTTTTTTTAAAGCTTGAGAAGCAGATTCAGAACTTATTTCTGGTAAACAAATCCCAGCATCATTCTGAACAAATTCTGTAATACCAGTTGCTTTTTCAAAACAAATTGCAGGGACATGGTGCTGTGCTGCCAGCAGAACAACTAATGGAAAAGGATCTTCGCGAGAAGAAAGAAAAAAGACATCACTTGCTGCAAGCAACTTTGCAACATCATCTTGATGTCCAATAAAATGTATATACTCTTGCTCTTCGATGGTTAAACTCTCTTCTAGCGGTTGCTTATCCTCTCCGTTGCCTATCCATATAAAACGAATATTTCTATCCGTAACCATTTTTAACTTTTTTGCAGTTTCTAAAAA
>JAOTSA010000155.1 GCA_030247515.1 Sulfurimonas sp.
ACTTTGACACCGCAAACCACTTTTTACCCAAATCTTTTAAACTTGCTCCAAAATGATAAATCTCTTTTTCATCAATGATTAAAAATCTATCATGCGATAAATCAAATTTTTCTATATCTATTTTTTGATATTGAGCATTATGTTTTTGCAAATCTAAACTTAACTGCTTAGATATAGTTTTTGTGTATATTTTCAAATCTACTTTTACATCTCTTTTGGTAAATAATACTAAAGTACTTTCGTCTATATAATTATCTATGAGTTTTATAGAAGTTTTTGCACTTTTGATGATATCACTTGCGAAAAGGTACGCATCAAATATTTGTCCATCGTAAAAGATATGTTGTTTTTGAGGTACGCTTTTTTCTTCTATAGCATTTAAGATAGCATCTACTTTTGTGTCATTTTTTATTTCATAAGCTATCTGTCGTTTTTCTATTGATTCTATTCTTGTAAAAAGTGAAGCATTTTGAGAAATAAATTTTCTCATGTTTACAAAAGTATCTATAATTTTTATACTTATTTCTATGGCTGTTTGACTTCTGAGTACCGCTGAAAGCATAGATACACCTTGTTCTGTAAAGGCATAAGGGAGGTATTTTTTATGTGTTCCCCAACCTTTGTCAAATCTTAAGGTCGCAAATTGCGACCTTAAGATTTCGTATTCATGTTCTGTCAGTTGAAATCGAAATTTTTCAGGGAATCTTTCAATGTTTCTTTTTACTTGTTCATTTAGTCTTTTTGGCTCGACTCCATATAACACTGCCAAATCTTCATCAACCATCACTTGCACACCTCTGATAGTGTAGATTTTATCTTGTATGATTTGATTCTCAACAATAGTTACTTCATTCATATCATCTCATCTTCGCCATAATCTTTGGTTGCAATCGTTCCAATTATCTCGTCCCATCTCATAGGATTTATGCCATTTCCTGGTCTTTTAACGGCGAGATTTTCTTCACTTAAAATCTCGCCTTTTTTTATAGTAACTTTTGCAACGATTGATTTTCTTGCTATTTGCATGTTTGGCGTCTCGCTCTTGCTGGGCTTTTTTATGCCGCTTCCAAGGGAGAGTTCTATGTTTCTTATGGCTTTTACCATAGCTTTTAGTTCATCTGGCTCTAAAGAGGCTTTGTGGTCAGGTCCTTGCATAGTTTTGTCAAGTGTAAAATGCTTCTCTATACACACCGCCCCCATAGCAACGGCTGCGATATCTACCTCTATGCCCAGAGTGTGGTCGCTATATCCAAAAGCGATATCAAAAGTTTTTCCTATCGTTACCATCGCCCTTAAGTTTACATCTTCCATAGGAGTAGGGTACATAGTGTTTGCATGCAAAATGGTGATATTCTCTTTTTTTGTTCCTGCGTTTATAAGTACGTCCAAAGCATCTTCTATCTCGCCCATATCTGCCATGCCTGTTGAGAGTATCACTTTTTTGGCTAGTTTGCCTATGTGTCTAAGATATGGAAGGTTTGTGATTTCGCCGCTAGGGATTTTAAATATTTCAAGCCCCAAATCGTCCAAAAGTTCTATGCTATCGTGGTCAAAGGGAGTTGAGAGAAACATAGTGTTTTTTGTTTTACAATAGGCTATAAGCTCTTTGTGGGTATCCAAATCAAGCTCAAGTTTCTTTATCATATCAAATTGTGATTCTTTTTTATCTGTTGTCTCTTTTTGATAATCAGCTTTCCCCGCATTTTTAGAAACCAATTTTTCAGCTTTAAACGTTTGAAACTTTACCGCATCAACTCCCGCTTCAACCGCCACATCTATGAGTTTTTTAGCCAACTCAACGCTTCCGTTATGGTTTACTCCAGCCTCTGCTATGATAAATACTTTACTCATTTTGCTACGCTCCCAGCTTTGATAAATCCATCTATTGTTATATACTCTTTAGAGACGGAGTTGCTTCCTACAAAGCTGTTTTCTTTGATAAGAACACCGCCGTTTAAGATAGCACCTGTTGAGATATGGCAGTGGTTTTCTACCACAACATCATGTTCAATCAACGCTTTTGTGTTGATGATACAGTTTTTACCCACGCTTGCACTCGCATTTATGAGTGCATGATGCATGACGACGCTTCCCTCATCTACTGTCGCATGTCGTGATACATACGCAAAAGGTGAGATGATAGTGGGCAGAGTGTAGCCGATAGCTTTTAGTTTTGTAAAAAGTTTCACTCTTACTTCATTTGATTTTATCTGCCCAACTGTAACGAGTGCATTTTTATATTTTTGAAACAACTCTGCCAAATCATCATCACATCCGATAACCTCATAGCCCAAAACTTTCGTTCCGACAAGCTCTTTTTTATCGACAATCCCTGCAATAACAAAGCTGTTTTGCTGCTCAATCACATCAATAACCGACTTGCAATGACCGCCACCGCCGATGAGGATTATTTTTTCTTTCATTTGAGTTTTCCTAAGAGTTCAAAAGAGT
>JAOTSA010000156.1 GCA_030247515.1 Sulfurimonas sp.
GTATATATTTATCTTTTAAGAGCGTCTCAATAGTATTTTGCGTAAGTTTGTTTATTTTTATTGAAACAAAAATCATCAAAGAGAAGCTAATTAAAAAAAATATGATGACTTTATATATTATTGACATGTATTAACCTATAAATTTATAGCCGATGCCCCATACAGACTTTATGTATTGAGAATCTTTTGGGTCATCGCCAAGTTTCTGTCGTATGTTGCTTATGTGCATATCTATTGTTCTGTCTTTGGAGTTATATTCAATGCCGCTTACGGCGTTTGAGATGAGCTCCCTAGATAAAACCTTGCCTATATTTTGTAAAAAAAGATTTAAAATATCATACTCTATTTTCGTCAAGTCAAGCAACAGACCGTCTATTTTTATCTCATGTCTATCTTCGTTTATCTCAAAACTGCCTACTATTTTGTGCTTATCCATCCCTCTTCTTAGTATTGCATTTATCCTAAGAACCAGTTCTCTGGGCTCATATGGCTTTGCCAAATAGTCATCGGCGCCCAAATCAAATCCCAATATTTTATCGCCTATTTCACTGCGGGCAGATGAGATTATGATTGGTATGGCAGATATTTGTCTGATTTTTTTACACACATCAAAACCATCCATTTGAGGCAGCATAAGGTCAAGAACGACAACAGAGTATCTATCTCTGTTTTTCTCAAGATGAGAGAGCGCTTCTAGCGGTTTTACAAAAGATTCTACATGCAGGTCGTAGTTTTTAAGATAGTCACAAATAAGTGTCTGCATATCCAAATCATCCTCTATAAGCAGCACGTTATGCATTATTTCACTTCCCAATCATCAAAATGGTTTATAAACCTTGTTCTCTGTTTTAGATTTAAAATAGAGTGCATCTTCCTCAAAAAGTTGCCTTCAATCTCACGTGCTTTTATATCCAGCTTTTGACTGAGCTTATCGAGCTCATCTGGGCTAAAAGACTCTCTTAAAAAGAGATCTTTTCTTCTTTTTTCTATCTCTTTTTTAAAAATTTCAAACTCTTTTAACTCTGCTCTAAAATCATGCAATATCTCTCTTATCTCTACATTTTGTTCTTTTGATAAATCAAGGTGGGAGAGTTCTTTGTTTATATGGCGACCATCATGGTCATCATCGGCAAATATAGCAGTAAAAAACAGCAGCAGTACAATTATTAACTTCATTTTTGATTTCCTGTATCTGGTATTCTAATATCTTTATCATTTAATAATCCTTGCTCTATATTTTTGTGGCACGCCTTGCAGTTTGACTGTGCAGCAACTTTTTTACTCTTAAAAATGCTCTTTTCAATATTTTTGTGTCTTTTTTCCCAATAAGGCGTTTTGGTTATTGCTATCGTCTCTCTATCTTTTATGCTGTTTAAAATTTTATACGCCGACTCTTTTGTTGAACTCTCGGCAGCATTTTTGACAAGGTACTCTTTTATAGAATTTTTATCCGCTTCATCCAAGGAAGCATCATCGCCAAAATGATTCTCTAAGTTATCCATCATTTTAACCCAAGACTCTTTTGGAAGCAAAAACGGCGGATAGAGAGTATGGCATCGTATGCACTCACTCTCAAACAGTTCATGCTCTGCCTTGTAATCAACGGCTTTATTTGCATCTGCTATCAAAATATTTGACGGATTTGCTAAAAGATATACTAAAAGAAAAAGCGACAAACCTATCCACAAGAGACCGAAAAGTTTCTGAAAAATTGTAAGTTTTAAGCTCTCGCTATTGCCATGTTTGTATCCTCCGACCATGGAGTCAAGCACCTCTGATTTATGAAATACTCTATCTACAATAACGCCGATTATATGAATAAATATCACAAACATAAAAGCATTTGCAAAAAATTCGTGCAAATCTTCAAAAAAATCCATATTTTTAAAGAGCGAGATATTTAAAAAAGAGAGTATTCCCATCCCCTCCTGCGTGCCGTAAACAACAATCCCACTTACAACTGAGAGAAGTCCAAACGCAATCATTGCCACTATTGCCCAGCTGGAGGCAGGATTGTGTCCTATATACTCTTTTTTATTGCCAAATATATTTAACATGTACTCTGCTAAATCTCTAAGATTAAAATTAAAATCTTTAAATTTTGAGAATTTTACATCCATAAAACCCCATGCGACTCTAAATAGAAGCAGCAATCCTATAACATAGCCGATTGCCGCGTGGTAGCTTAACAGGTTCTCTATATCAGACAATAAAAATGTTACTACAAAAGCAACAATTAAAAATAGGTGAAAGAGCCTTGTAAAAAGGCTCCAAACATAAACTTTAGTTATCTTCCCATTTTCCGAAATTCGGAATGTTAATCTCTCTTTCATTGTATGAACCTTTATCGGATTTTGTGTGACAAGCCATGCAGTTAGCTAGGGATTTGACCTCTTTTTGCTCTATATGCTTTGCCGAGAGCTCTCTATGCTTTTGTATAAAAT
>JAOTSA010000015.1 GCA_030247515.1 Sulfurimonas sp.
GTATAAAAGTGCCGTCGAAATAGAAAATTATGAGTATGTAAAAGATATAGTAAATCGAGACTATACAACGTACAGCGGTCGTTTTTTAGAGAAATATTTTATAGAAAAACTCAAGTTGTCAAATCAGTATTCAAGTATAGGAACCTACTGGGAGAGGGGTAACGAAAACGAGATAGATATAGTTGGAGTAAATGATGATGCTAAAACTATGCTCATCGCTGAAGTTAAAAGACAAGCAAAAAAAATAGACATACATAGACTTCAAGAAAAAGCGCAAAAGCTGGTCACAAAATACAAAAATTACAGAGTGGATTATGTTGGATATTCTTTGTCTGACATGTAGAGCGATTATCGAACAACGCCACTGAGAGTGAATCTCCAGTGTGCCAAGAAGGTGTAGTAACTAAGAAGACTTATGAGCATGGGCGAAACAATGCGATTAATGCAGTAAATCCACCATTGATATACAGTAACTGGTTAATGGCGAATGGTATTGACTATTATGCCTTGAGACAGAAGCTCCTTTATAACTATTTCGCTCATATCGCTCTTAAATAAAAACTCATAGCGGATATCCATTACATAGGCTTTTAATTTCATCTCCAAAAAAGAGGTGTGTTCATTGATTTTGTTTGCAAAAAGTACCGTAATGGGTTTGTTAAGATAGATATACTTTGAGACTTGAGCTGCTTCTATGGCTATTTTACGCACTTTTTGGGTATCTGCGTCAACGGGAAGAATTATAGTTGCGACTACTTGGCAATATAGCTCGCCTGAGTTGCTGTTTGAGACGCTAGAGTTCATAAGCTCCATATTGGGTATTGCTACAATTGAATCATCTGGAGTTACAATGCGTGTTGTTCTGAGATCTATAGCTATAACTTCACCATAGTCATCTCCAACTTGTATTTTGTCACCGACTTTAAAAGGGCGGTCAAAGAGAAGCATAATTCCACCGAAGATATTTTTGAGTAAATCTTGTGTTGCAAAACCTACAGCAATTGCTATTGATGCCGTTGCAGTCATTAGCATCTCAATAGGAGGATTATAAATAATTTTTATAATAGCACTAATAATCCCTATCCAAAGCACTATTCTTAGAATCGGGATGACACCTTTTATGCTTATTCTAAGACGGGAGCTTTTTTCTGCAAAAAATTCTACAATCTTTGTAAAAATGGTTATGAAAAAGTAGCTGATTATAAAAAGCAGCACCGTCCACAGTATTTTAGATATTGAGATAATCTCAATAAAATCAACACTCTCACTCTCTGCACCGTGAGAGAGTTGAGTTAAAAAAAGCAGAACAAATATTGCAAATCTCATTATGTCGTCTCCTTTTTAGTGAATAAAATTTTTAGATGATAGATAATCATACACAGATTTATAGATGGCAGGGTTTATATTGTATTTTTTACGAGGCTGAATAAGCAGTCCTTTTTCAAGCATAGGCATAAGCGTTTTGCGGCACTCTGTTACTGACTTGTGCATAATAAAAGCAAAATCGTTTATAGTCAGTCCGTCATGCAAAATTAGGGCTTGGAGTGTAAATAGCGTCTCCTGAGAGAAATTTTTAATAAAAGAGTGGTCAAAATCATCAATCTCTTTGATGGACAAAGCTCCATCTGCTATTGTGCTTATAGAGCGAATCCAGTAAAGCTGTGCCAGAGAGATATTTCCGTTTGAGAGCTTATGTAAAAGTTTGAAAAATTTCTCTTGTAAAAAAATCTGCTTTTTTTCTTTATTAATGGCTTGAAAAGATTTGCTTTTCAAGGTCTCTTCATTGGGTACAAACTCTATCTTTGTTGATTTATAATCTATACGCTTAAATATAATCTCTTTTATTGTTTCGTAACTTAGCTCTTGCATAACTATTTTACTTGTAAAGTAGTTTGAAATAGCGATGGTTTTATCAAGGTAGTTCCACGTTTGCGGTGTGAAAACACCTATCCAAAGTACTGTCTTTGTGGTATGAGAAATAAGTTCAAAGAGCATCTCCATGCTCTTAAAACTACCTACTTTTTTTAAGAACATGTGATGGAGATTTTCCAGAATGATTATTTTATTTTCATCAATACTGTTTAAAAAGTCTATTAACTCTTTATTGCTTTTAATATCTTTGGTTTTAAGCAGAGAGTTGAAAAAATAAAAGTACTTCTCATCGGTGTAGATTTTTTCGTCTAAATTGGCTCTAATAGTCTCTGTTTTTGGAATTTTTCTTAAAAAAGAGTCTAGCATAGAACTCACTCCGCATCCCTTTTCGCCTACTATGGCGCATGTCACAAAGCGATTTTTTATCCAGTTTTCAAATGAATTTTCAAGCTTGCCTATTTCCACTTCTCTATTTACAAAAAACTCTTCGCTTGCCGGTTTTAGTTCGTATAGTTTTTTATGCTCTTGGGGCAGGGCTTTTAGGGCTGTATCAGCTTGCTGCATAAACTCTGAGAGTTCAAATGAGATAGGTGTTTTTTTATCCACGACACCAGAGAGCTTCTTAAGTTTGTCTATTTTATCTTTTATGTAAGATATAAAGTGTTTATATTTTGACTTGCTAGATATATCACTGCTCATTGTACTTACCCCTCCCCACTTGCGTCAATTATTGGTTGATTCTATCATATTTTAGCAGTGTTTTTGGGCGGAGAGGTTTTAACCACTACTGACACTCAAAGTCATAAGTAGCGTTGATGCTTATGCGTGTCGGCTCTTTTGTGGGTGTCTCCATTGAGCTTTTTGCCATAAGCATCGCTTGTGGTTCGTGCGTGGCAAATGAGCTTGTGTGAATCTCTACCTTTTTTTCATGGCACTGGGCGATATTCTCTTTTTTGAGGATTTGAGCGTACTCTTTGGCGTAACGGATGGCTTTTAGCTCTAAGCTCATTTTTGCAATTTTTATGTTTTCTTTATCAACAACCCACTTTATGGGTGCTTGTTGCAGTTCTAGGTTTGTTTGAGTATCGAAAAATGTTGTAATGTCATCTATCTCTTCAACCTCTTTAAAACTACACTCAAAATTTGCTCTCCCCACAAAACCCAAAAGCTCTCTTTTACTTGACTTATAGTTGTACTCAGGATTTAGCGTATAAGCCCCGCCCTTGCATTGTGGGTGTTGTTTGATGATAGCGATGGCTGGATGAAGCAGCTCTTTTGCCTCTTTTGCGCTCTTCTTTTTGGCGATAAAAGAGAAGTCAAGTTCCATCCGATCACTCTCTAAGTTCTCCTCAAATGTTTTGTTGACTTTAAGTTCATAGCCAAAACTCGCCGTAGCAAAGAGAGTTAAAATAAGCAGTTTTGAAAAATACATGTGTGTTTCTCCAGTTTTCAATATTGTATCAAAATATGTAATATTATCGTAACCCATCAGTAATGGATTTGTAACAAACATTGTGCAAAATTTCACATATTTAAAACACAAAGAGGTTTTTAGAATGGATACTTTTTTTGCCCACGTTCTTACAAGATTGACAAAACACTACAATTTGAAAAAAGATGAAGCACAAGAGATACTCGACGATGAGTGGGCGTACATAGAGAGTGCTTATGATGATGGCAACATAAGCCCAGAAGCTGTTGCGAGAGAGCTTGTTTGTATCTATATGGTAGCTTAAGGAGTTACAATGGCTGTAAGTGTTGAGAACTATTTTAACCATAACTACCCCTCTTTTGCAAAGATGCCCTCTTTGTTTCGCAATAGTGTTCTATCGCTTTTTAAGAGGCTTTTTCATGAAGATGAGATTAATGATGTTTTGAAAAAAAACAGACATCTTGATGCGTTTGATTTTATTGAGTTCGTGCTTGACTACTTTAGTATCGACATCACTATCAACAAAAACCAGCTTTTGAGGATTCCATCTTATGGAAGAGTTGTTATCATTGCAAATCATCCTCTTGGTGCGCTTGATTCGCTCGCACTTTTAAATGTTATCAAAGAGATTCGCAAAGATGTCAAGATAGTGGCTTCAAACTTTTTGAGCGAATTTAAAAATCTTGACTCCATCCTTATCCCCATAGAAAATGTCAAAGGCAAACTCCAAAGAGAGTCCGTAACTGCCATCTACGATGCGCTTAACAAAGAGCAAGCCGTCATCATTTTTCCATCTGGCGAGGTAAGCCGTGCCCGTCCAAACGGCATCAAAGATACAAAATGGAAAAAAGGGTTTCTAACAGTTGCGCAAAACACTGAATCCCCTATTTTACCTATTTTCATAGATGCAAAAAACTCAAAAACATTCTATTTTCTCTCCATGATAAGCAAATCTTTGGCGACTGCAACTATCCCACATGAGATGTTTAAGTACTATAACAAAAACATAGGTTTCAACATCGGCAAAAGCATCCCGTATGAGAGCTATTTTGCACCAAATATTGACATAAACAACAGAGTAAAACTTCTCCGCAAACACTTTTACAAGATAGCAAAAAAAGAGAAAGGCATCTTTAAAACATACAACGGTATCGCACTTGCGCAAAACAGACAGGAGCTTGTAAAAGAGCTTGAAAATGCCAAAGAGATTGGCGAGACGACGGATGGTAAAAAGATTTATCTCTACGCAAATGCGGATGAAAATGTACTCATGAAAGAGATTGGGCGTTTGCGGGAGATAAGCTTTCGTCAGGTAAAAGAGGGGAGCGGAAAACAGAGAGATGTAGATGATTTTGACTACTGCTACGAGCATATTATCCTTTGGGATGAGAAAGATTTGGAGATAGTAGGCTCTTACAGAATTGTAAAATCAAGCGAAATGGTCGAGGCGTACGGTGTCGATGGGCTTTACACTTCAACGCTTTTTGATTTTAAAGAGGAGTTTGACCCATATCTTGCCTCTTCCATAGAGCTAGGACGCAGTTTTGTTCAGCCAAAATACTGGAACTCAAGAGCGCTTGACTACCTCTGGCAGGGCATCGGTGCGTATCTTCGCATAAATCCTGACATAAAGTACATGTTTGGAGCGGTTAGCATCTCAAATACATATAGTGATGAAGCAGTTGCACTTTTGATTTACTTCTATAAAAACTACTTCAGCCCAAAATACAAAAGTGTTGAGCATCGTGAGAGCTACACTCTTGCCGAGTCAAAAAGAAAAAAATTTGACGAACTCTTTTTTAAAAATGATTATGCAAAAGATTTGGTCATACTCAAGCGTGAACTCTCACTTATGGGTTATGCCATCCCGACACTCTACAAGCAGTACGGCGAACTTTGTGAAGAGGGCGGCGTGGAGTTTATAGATTTTGGAAGAGACAAACATTTTGAAAACTGCATCGATGGATTTTTGGTTGTAACTATTGATAAAATCAAAGAGCAGAAACAGAAACGCTACCTCTCTAGGTAGTGTTACAAAATGGCACTTTAAGCCCCCTAAAAACGTTTCTTTTTTACACATCTACTCTTAATGCTTCAGATAATATGTAGTATTTTGTAACATCTATTCTCTCAAATTGCATCAAAAACTTTTATTTAATACTCTTTTTGCTACAATCCACGTAACTGTTTTTTCTAAAAATAAGCAAAAACGTTCGAGCCAAACGGCTTATGTTTTTGTGTGTTTGAAAACAATAACAATTAAAAGGTAGGTTATATGGAGCATATGGCGACTTCAAATCCGTATTTTGGGGTATTTGTACTTTTTCTTCTAACGTTTGGCGCATTTACCATGACAACGATTATTGCCCGTTTGGCAAGTCGTGCTTTGGCTGCTAAAAACAGTGAAAAAATCAAACTGTCAGTTTATGAGTGTGGACCTGAGGTCACAAAGCAACCAAATAGGATTTCCCCACAATTCTATCTTTTTGCACTGCTATTTTTACTTTTCGATGTTGAGATAGTTTTTATGTTTCCATGGGCGGTTGATTTTAAGCTACTTGGATGGTTCGGTTTTGCTGAGATGTTAATGTTTATCCTGCTTTTAACTATCGGTTTTGTTTATGCATGGAAAAAAGGAGCGCTAGAATGGCACAACATAAAATAAATTATACACAAAACGGCGGTTTGCCTATCGCACTCACAAGTGTAGATAAAATAGTAAATTGGGGACGTTCAAACTCCATCTGGGCGTTGACATACGGTCTTGCATGTTGTGGTATTGAGATGATGGCTTCTGGCGCATCACGCTACGACTTTGACCGTTTTGGAACAATCTTTAGAGCCTCTCCTCGTCAAGCCGATGTTATGATAGTCGCAGGAACTTTGACAAAAAAACACGCTGAGTTTATCAAAAGACTTTATGACCAGATGACTGAGCCAAAATGGGTTATCTCAATGGGTTCGTGCGCAAACACGGGCGGTATGTTTAACACCTATGCAACAGTTCAAGGTGTGGATAGAATCATCCCTGTTGACTTGTATCTCCCTGGATGTGCGCCTCGCCCTGAGACACTACAGTACGGCGTTATGCTTTTACAGAAAAAAATCCGTGCAAATCAAGCTTCAAGAGCGCAACAAGCTAAAAGGTTAATGTAATGAGAGCGTATAAACCAAAAGATGACGTACAGAAAAAAGCGTACTATACAGACAGATTTTATGTTGCACCGCAAGTGCCAAAATCCCCTGTAGAGAGTGATGAAGTTTTTGCTCACGACTTAGAAGCCATCAAAACAAAGTGTGAAGTTCTTGATGCCTACATTCAAGTAGGGCAAATGGTGGTTTATATAAAGCCAGAGGATAACTACAAAGTCTTAGAACTTCTTAGAGATGAGTGCGACTATGTGCAGTTAAGCGAGATGAGTGCGATTGACTGGCTTGCAAAAAGTGGCGGGTTTGAAGTTTTTTACCAGATGCTAAGTATGAGCAAGCGCAAACGCATTCGCATCAAAATGTTTATCAAAAAAGGCGAAGCGGTAAACTCTGTTGAGAAGCTTTTCCGTTCTGCTGACTGGTCTGAGCGTGAGATGTTTGACATGTTTGGCATCGAGGCAAACGGACATCCGTTTATGAAGCGTATCCTTATGCCTTACGACTGGCAGGGGCATCCGCTTCTTAAAACTTACCCGCTTCAAGGCGATGAATTTGCCGCATGGTATGAAGTTGACAAGATTTACGGCAAAGAGGCAAGAGATGTCATCGGACCTGAACTTAGAGATACTGCAAAAGTTGACCGTTATGACTCTGAGCGTTTTGCCCGCCTTGGACATGAAGTGCCAAAAGGGACAACGATTACAGGTAACGAGCCTAAGGTAGTTCAAAACTATCAAGAAGAGGGTGGCGTTTTCATGATTAAAAAATTCGATAAAAAAGATTCTGTCGTTATCGACAATCCTCAAAGATAGGGAGTAACATGCAAGTAACAAATAGATTAAACCCGTTTTTTGAAAATATCACTTTTGATAGAGAAGATAATGAGATGATTCTAAACTTCGGTCCTCAGCACCCATCAGCTCACGGACAGCTTCGTCTGATGCTCCATTTGCAACAAGAGATGATTGTAAAAGCGCATCCAGACATAGGGTATCTTCACCGTGGTATGGAGAAGATGGCTGAAAACATGATTTACAATGAGTTTATGCCGACAACTGACCGTATGGACTACATCGCATCATCTTCAAACAACTATGGTTTCGCACTAGCAGTTGAGAAGCTTATCGGGCTTGAAGTGCCACGCCGTGCAAAAGTAATCCGCATGATGCTTCTTGAGATTAACCGTCTTATGAGCCACCTTTTCTGGTTGGCAACGACTGCTCTTGATATTGGTGCTATGACGGTTTTCCTTTTTGCATTCCGTGAGAGAGAGTACTTGATGGACATCATCGAGGGCTACTGTGGAGCTAGACTTACGCATGCGGCTATTCGTATCGGCGGAGTTCCTTTAGATATTCAAGATAGTTTTATAGCGCAACTAAGAACATTTTTGGACAAACTCCCTGCAAATATCAAAGATTATGAAGATTTACTTGATACAAACCGTATCTGGCTCATGAGAATGGAAGAGGTCGGAACAATATCTAAAGAGATGGCACTTTCTTGGGGATGCAGCGGAGTAATGCTTAGAGCGTCTGGCGTTGCTTGGGATATCCGTAAAGAAGAGCCGTACGAGCTTTATGATGAAGTAGAGTTTAGAGTTCCTTACTCTGACAAGGGCGACAACTTTGCAAGATACCGCATGTACATGGAAGAGATGAGAGAGTCTGCAAAGATTCTTTACCAAACTATCGACATGTACGAGAAGTGTGTAAAAGATGGGCAAACAGAGCTTATGGCACATGCACCAAAGTATATCTCAGCTCCAAAACTTGACATCATGACACAAAACTACTCTTTGATGCAGCACTTTGTTCTTGTAACGCAAGGTATGAGACCGCCTGTGGGAGAGGTTTATGTAGCGACTGAATCTCCAAAAGGGGAGCTTGGTTTTTACATCAACTCTCAAGGCGGACCGTACCCGTACAGACTAAAACTCCGTGCGCCGTCATTTTGGCATACAGGGATTTTAACTGACCTGTTACCAGGACACTACATCCCAGACGTTGTCTCTATCATAGGTACAACAAATATCGTATTTGGAGAGGTTGACCGCTAATGAAAAGATATGATTTAAGACATTTAAAAGATGGTTTTGAGCCTCGTATGAGAGAGATTTTAACAGCGCATAAAGCTGGTGAAGTTGCGATTTTCCTTTTTGAGATTGGCGATTTTTCTCCGATTCAAAGATCAGCGGATTTGGTAAAAGAGTGTGGTTATGAGCTTCTTAACTCTTTGAAATTTAACGAAGTCGATTGGACTATCGTTACAAAAAGATAGGTAGGATACAAATTTGGCTAAAGTATATTTTTCTACTTGGAATGGCGAGTTTGTTAACAACATAAACCTGCCAGAGGAAGAGTGGAAAGAATCAGCTTATAATCTACCCGCACAGTATGACTCTCACCGTACATCCAAAGCTTTTATAGGCTGGGACGGTGTTGCGCTTTTTGATAAAGATGTGGATGTTATCCGTCTTGCGATGGAGTACGCTGCACAGTATCAGGAGTATTCAGAAGCTTGCGGCAGATGCGCACCTGGACGTTGGGGTGGTCGTATTTTGTATGACCAACTTGACAAAATCGCCCGTGGCGAGGGAAGCAAGGCTGATTTGGACCATTTAAAAGAGATTGGCAAGAGTATGCAAATCACTTCAAAGTGTGAGATTGGAAAGACAGTTCCAAATCCTATTCTTGATATTATGGAACATTTTGAAGAGACATTTTTAGAGTGCATCAATGAGCAAAAACCATCTGTTCACTATGGAGAGTCTATCGCATACATAGCAAAGATTACCGCACCATGTACTGACGCTTGTCCTTCTCATGTTGATATTCCTGCTTACATTGAGGGTGTGCGAGACCTTAGAATGGATGACTCTTTGATGGCGACACGCCAAACAATGCCATTAGCGCATGTTTGTGGTCGTGTTTGTCCGCATCCATGTGAAGATGCATGCCGCAGAACAAACCTTGATGAGCCTATCTCTATCATGTCGCTCAAGCGTTTGGGTGCAGATTGGGAGACTGATCATGGATATGACTTTTTCCATCCGCTTGAGAAAAAACCAAGCAACGGTAAAAGAGTTGCGGTTATCGGAGCAGGTCCAGCAGGGCTTACTACCGCTTACTATCTTGCCGCTGATGGTGTTGAGGTTGACGTTTATGAAGAGCTTCCAGTTTTAGGCGGTGAAGTAGCAGTCGGTGTTCCTGAGTACAGGATGCCGATAGGCAAATACAACAAAGATATCGAATGCGTTAAAGATATGGGTGTTAACTTTATAGTAAACTCTAAAATCAATGCAGACGATATGAGAAGATTTGAGAGCGAATACGATGCGACTATGGTTGCAACGGGAACGAGAATCTCTAAAAAAGTTTACTGTAACAACGAAAGAGCAGAGATAAAAGGGTATTGGGGTGCAATAGACTTTTTGGATAAAGTAAATCTTTATGAGAAGTACGGCTATAAAATCTCAAAAGAGGATCAGGAAGAAAACCTCTTGACTACCGATTTTGTCGACTTAACAGGAAAAGTCGTTGTTTGCGTGGGCGGCGGTTTTACATCTATGGATGTCGTTAGATGTGCAATTAGAGCAAATGCAAAAAAAGTTTATATGATTTACCGTAGAGATGAGAAAACCATCATCAAAAATACGACATACGAAGAGTATCATGAAGCAGTAGAAGAGGGTGTAGAGTTTCTATTCCACTCCGCTGTTGCAGAGATGGTTGATGAAGAAAATCTCCTGAAATCTCTTCTGATAGATAAGTACGAGTTAGTTCCAGACCCAAATGGCGGTCGTGCAGAGCTTGTAAAAATTGAGGGTGCTTCTTATGTTATTGAGGCGGATTATCTTATCCCTGCGGTTTCTCAGTCGGCTGACCTTAAACTTCTTCCAAGCGAATGGGAGATTGAGATGACTTCATGGGGAACTATTAAGACAAACGGTAAGGATTACATGACATCTCGAAAAGGCATCTTTGCTTCGGGGGATTGCGAGTACGGTCCTATGACTATCGTAAATGCAGTCGGTCAAGCAAAAAGAGCGGCTTCAGTTATGAGCAGATATCTGCTCACGGGTGAAATTACGCTCAGCGATGATGAGATTATGGAAGACCACCTCAAAAAGCTCCGTGTTTATGATAAAAAAGAGAAGATTACGGGCTGGTTAAAAGGTGTGCCGAGACAACATAGCCAAGTTCTTGAAGTTGAAGATAGAAAGTACAACAACAAAGAAGTGAACTTAGGCTTTACGCAAGAAGAGGCTATGAGTGAAGCGGAACGTTGTATGCGTTGTTACTATATAGCTATGGTACAGGCGTAGAGGATGGGAGATATGAATAAATTGATTAATTTTAAAATTGACGGTATCTCTGTAGAGGCGCAAAAGGGCGAGACTATTTTAACGGTGGCTCGCAAAAACGGTATCTATATCCCGACTATGTGCTATATCTCTAAAACTTCTCCATGTGCGTCATGCCGTATGTGTGTCGTTGAGGCAAGCGGTATGGACGGGTTTGTACTTAGTTGTAACACGCCTCCTGTTGAGGGTGTCGAGATTACTACAAACTCTGATGCGCTAAACCATGAGCGAACAAATATCATGAAGCTTTATGATGTAAACCATCCGTTGGAGTGCGGTGTTTGTGATAAATCTGGAGAGTGTGACCTTCAAAACAAAACTTTAGAGTTCAATGTATCACGCCAGCACTTTAGCGCAAAAGACCAGTTGCGACCTCTCAAAGAGTGGGGACTTATAAACTATGAACCATCACTTTGTATATTATGTGAAAAGTGTGTGCATGTCTGTAATGAGGTTATCGGCGATGACGCTATCGAGGTAAAATTTGGCGGATACAGCTCAACTATCATTCCAAAAAATAGCCAAACTCTTGATTGTACTTTCTGTGGAGAGTGTATTGCGGTTTGCCCTGTCGGTGCGCTTACAAGCAGCAGCTTTCGCTATAGAGCAAATGCGTGGGAGCTTGAAAAAGTCCCTGCTACATGCGCACACTGTTCAGGTGGATGTCCTCTTGAGTATGAAACAAGACACGCTTCCCTAAACGGTGCTGATGAGATATTTAGAGTGAAAAACAACTTTGAGTTTAGTACGCTTTGCGGTGCGGGAAGATTTGGTTTTGACTTTGACAACAGAGCATCAAAGGATGAAGCGGCGTTTGCAAAAGCCCTAGAAGCACTCAAAAATGCAAAAGCTATAAGATTTTCGTCTATGATTACCAATGAAGAGGCGTACATCTTAGAGCTTCTAAAAGAGAAATTGGGCGTAAAACTCTTCAATGAAGATGCAAGAAAATTTGCGGAGTTTATGAAGTCATACAGCTCTCTAAGCGGCAAACTTCACCATAGCGGCTCTACTGATGCTATTAGAAGCTCTGATGCAGTTGTTGTCATAGGCAGCAGAATAGCAACCGACAACCCTGCCGTGCGCTATGCACTCACAACCGCTTCAAAGCATAATGGTGCAAAGATTCTTTATGCACATCCGCTTGAAGATGTACTGATGCAAAATGTTATCACGCAGATGATGAAGCATGAGGTTGGTACTGAAGAGGGTGTTTTGGCACTTTTGGCAGATGCAATTCTCAAAGATGCTGATTTACCACAAGAAGAGAGAGCATTTTTTGATGCACTTGACTTTGGCTACCTCTATGCTGAGACAAACATCGGAGAAGAGGAGTTTGAGCTTATGATACGCTCTTTTGCAAGAGCAACAAAGCGCACACTTGTAATCGGCAACGACCTTATGGCGCATCCAAGAGCGTCAAATATCGCAAAACTTGCAGCGTTGATTGAAAAATATAGTGATTTTGCTTTGGTAGTTGTTCCTCGTGAAGTAAACACGCTGGGTGTATCGCTTATCAACTCGTTGGATGTGGATGAAGATATCGCTGATGTTGTGGGCTACAATGCAAAAGGTTCGTTTGTTATCTCTTCTTTAGAGGGTGCAAATCTGGCTTCCCCTGCTCTTAATCAGCAAGAGGGAACTTTTGTAAGCATCGACAACCAACTGCTTCCGACCAATGTCGCACTTGCGTTTGACGGATACACGCTTAACGACCTTGCTAATGCTCTTGGTATAGCGCAGGAGCAAACCATAGACTATACGCCAAAACTTCCTGTGAGCGCAGGATTTAAGAGTGTTGCGTTTGATGATTTGCAAAATTTCCTCTCACCGCTTGGCGAAGACAGACGAGGATACATCCTAGATGAAATTGTGTGCGAGGCAGATGGCGAGATTGAAGAGCTTGATGATATGCCAGAGTTTAACGGAACTATTATCTATCAGTGTGACCCAGTTTTACAGTTTAATAGCTATACGCAAAAAGCAGAGCAGCTTCCAAAAGAGAGCTTTTTGAGAGGTTCTGCACAATTCGGAGTTGCGGCAAAGATAAGTGATGGCG
This sequence comes from Sulfurimonas sp., assembly GCA_030247515.1. Lineage (GTDB taxonomy): Bacteria > Campylobacterota > Campylobacteria > Campylobacterales > Sulfurimonadaceae > Sulfurimonas. The sequence continues at coordinate 12,880 of JAOTSA010000015.1, forward strand.
ACAAAGTGGAGATTAGCTTTGGAGCGACCAAAATCCAAAGAGAGTTTAAGCTAGATAGTGACCTAAAAGGAACTATTGCGCTAAATCCTACTTTTGATATAAGCATAGATGCCAGCAGATATAGATTTGAAAAATCCAAAATAGTGAGAGTGGTTTCATGAGTAAAATTACTATAAACATTGATGGAAAAGAGATAGAGACGCAAGAGGGCGAGTATATACTCAATGCCGCTCGTGCGAACAATATCTTTATCCCAGCAATCTGTTACCTGACAAGATGCAGCCCCACACTTGCGTGTCGTTTATGTCTTGTTGAGGCAGATGGTAAGCAGGTTTATGCGTGTAATGCAAAATCTAAAGAGGGGATGAGCGTTGTAACCTCGACCGAAAATATCGTTAAAGAGCGTCGTGCCATCATGGAAGTTTACGATGTAAACCATCCGCTTGAGTGTGGTGTTTGTGACCAGTCAGGCGAGTGTGAACTGCAAAACTACACTTTAGAGATGGGCGTGGATGCACAGCATTACGCTATCAAAGATGTAAGCAGAAAAGATAAAGATTGGGGACATATACACTATAACCCAGGTCTTTGTATAGTTTGTGAGCGTTGTGTTACTGCTTGTAAAGATATGATTGGCGACAACGCACTCAAAACTGTAGCTCGTGGTGCAGATGCGATAGAGGCGGAATTTAAAGACACTATGCCAAAAGATGCCTATGCGATGTGGAATAAACTTAACAAATCTCTTATCGGCTTAACAAGTGGCGAGGAGATGCTTGATTGTACAAGCTGCGGCGAGTGTGCGGCAGTTTGTCCTGTCGGTGCGCTTGTTGACACTCACTTTACCTACACATCAAACGCTTGGGAGCTTAAGCAGATTCCTGCAACTTGCGGACACTGTAGTGCGGGATGCCAAATTTCTTACGATGTGAAGCATACAAGCATTGACAACACGGATGAGAAGATTTACCGTGTCATGAATGAGTGGAACTATGTATCTCTTTGCGGTGCGGGACGCTATGGATTTGACTATCAAAACAAGGTAGCATCAAAAGATGAAACGGCATTTGCAAAAGCTCTCGAAGCGTTTAAAAAAGCAGACACTATCAAGTTTACTTCAACTATTACAAACGAAGAGGCGTATCTGCTTCAATCTTTAAAAGAGAAGTTCGGCTACAAACTTGTAAATAACGAAGCAAAAGCATTCCAGACATTTTTAAATAACTACGGCGAGATTAGCGGCACAAAGCTTTACGGTTATGACCTTGAAGCAACGCACAATGCAAACTTTGTTATATCTGTCGGTGCGGCTCTAAAGAGCGACAACCCAAATGCACGCTATGCGCTTAACAACTCTATGACTGTAAACAAGGGTGCGGGTTTATATTTCCACCCGCTCAAAGACCCTGTTATCGAGGGACTTGGCAAAAGTATCATGACGATGTACCACGCTCCGCTTCAAGAAGAGGTTGTACTTTATCTTATCCTTGACCTTTTCGCTGACAAAACAAAGCTTCCAAATGAAGTTGTAGAGTACCTTGCATCTTTCCATGGAACAAAAACTATAACGGTTGAAGAGACTATCAAAGAAGAGATTACCGAGATAGTCAAAGTTATGAAAAAGAACGAAGAGACGGGCGAAGAGGAAGAGGTAGAAGAAGAGAAGAAAAAGATGGTTCCTAAAAAAATCACAAAAGAGGTAGAGGTTGATGACAACCGCCTTTTAGCGATTTTGGGAGCAGATGAGAAGTTTATGGAAGAGCTTCAAAAAAATCTGGCGAAAAAAGATAGTTTTGTGCTTATCGCAGGAGCAGACCTCTATACGCATCCAAACTCTAAAAATCTAGCTCGTCTCTTGGCTCTTATAGAAAAATACAGCGCATTTGAGCTTGTTATGATTCCAAATCTTACAAATACACTTGGTGTCTCACTTATCTGTGAGCTTGATGACGCAACAGGTCTTCATACAATTGGCTACAACACAAAAGGCGACTTTACGCTCTCAGCTTTGGGCGATGGAGACCTTGATATGCCTGCTATCAATCAGCAAGAGGGAACGCTTACGAGTATAAACAAGAGAGTAAACCCAACCAATGTAGCGATTGGCTATAACGGTTATGAGCTTAACGATATCGCAAATGCGCTTGGACTAAGAGCAGAGAATGTTATCGAATATACAAAAGCCCTTCCGATAGAAAAAGGGTTTCAATCACAAGAGTTTGACAGTTTGCCAAACCACTATGAAAACGATGGAACAGAGTGCCGTGGCTATCTGCTTGAAAATGTAGCAGTTGCAACGAGTGACGATGAGAGCGTTGCAAAGTTTAGCAATGAAAAACTAGAAGGTACGCTTATCTATATGGCAAATCCTGTAAGACAGTTTACACCTTTTACATCTAAGTGTACAAACTTAGATGAGCTAAGCGGTGTTTATATGAGTGAAGAGTTTTTGAGCAAATCTGATTTTAATGAAGGAGACATCGTGAAAGTGAAAAGTGCAAGCGGTGAGCTTGTGGCAAGTATTGTAAGTGACAATAAGATTGCTGGGGAGATTATAGTCATGCCGACATTTGATGCAAAATTAAACTCAGAGGCACTGTTTAGCTCATACCGCTTTGCAACAGCTTCGATTGAAAAGGTGTAATATATGGAAATGGCATATTTTATAGAGACGATAATTAAAATCGTCGTAATTTTACTTATCTTCTCAGCACTTGCTGGGATTGGAACTTACTTTGAGAGAAAAGTTCTTGCGTTTATGCAGCGTCGTCTTGGACCTGTAAATGTCGGACCTTTTGGACTATTGCAAGTTGCGGCAGATGGTATCAAACTCTTTACAAAAGAGGATATTGTTCCTACAAATGTTGTTGGGCGTATCTTTAAAATCGCACCAGTGATTACCGCAGCAACTGCTTTTATGGCGGCGGCGGCTATCCCGTTTTTACCATCTTTTACCCTTTTTGGTTATGAGGTACATCCAATTGTTGCGGATATCAACATCGGTATCCTCTACATCCTTGGAATCATGGGTGTTGGGCTTTACGGTCCACTTCTTGGCGGTATGGCATCGGCAAATAAGTTCTCGCTTCTCTCTGCTGCAAGGGGTGCGGCTGTGTTTATCTCCTATGAGGTTATCACGGGCTTATCCATCCTCGCACCTATCATGATGGTTGGTTCACTCTCATTGATTGACTTTAACGAGTACCAATCAGGCGGGATAACAAGCTGGATAGTGTGGTCACAACCAGTTGCGTTCATCCTATTTTGGATAGCGGCATTTGCTGAAACAGGAAGAACACCGTTTCATCTTATTGCAAACGACCATGAGATTATTGATGGATTTGGAACAGAGTACTCTGGCATGAGATGGGGACTCTTCTTCATCGGTGAGTATGCAAATATGTTCTTTATCTCTTTTGTTATCTCTATCCTTTTCTTAGGCGGATATGGAGACGGAAGCTTTTTAGGCGCACTTGGACTTCTTGGTAAAGTTGCATTTTTCTTCTTCTTCTTCTTGTGGACAAGAGCGGCTTGGCCAGATGTTAGACCTGACCAGTTGATGTGGTTATGTTGGAAAGTTTTAATGCCAATCGCAGTGATAAACATAGTTATCACTGGTATTGTGATGATGTAAAGGGTGAGCATGCATAACGAACATATTGAAGAGCATTTTGGTAACAGAAATGTGGTGGAGATGAATAGTGACTACTACATGGTTGCAATTGAGGACTATCCAAAAGATGGATGGGAGAAGTTTAAAAGAGTAGTAAGAAGAGCATTTAGAGGTGAGCTTTTTGTAGGTCTTTGGGTGGTTATGAGAGAGATGATTCGCTTTGATATCCATACTGTGCAGTACCCGATGGAGAAGATGCCAATTGGTCCAAGATACAGAGCGGTTCATGAGATGAAGCGTCTTTGGGAGTCTGACACTGAAAGATGTATCGGATGTGGACTTTGTGAGAAGATTTGTATATCCAACTGTATCAGAATCGACACAAAAATCGATGAAAATTCTCGCAAAGAGGTTTCAGAGTATAGCATCAACTTAGGTCGCTGTATCTTTTGCGGTTACTGTGCAGAGGTTTGTCCAGAACTTGCTATCACACATGGCGGCGAGTATGAAAATGCGAGTGATCAAAGAGAGCATTTCTTAACTTTCCAAGATATGCTAACTCCGCTTGATACGATGAAAGCAGGAACTCAAAGAGAGTTTGAAGGTTTTGGCGCAATTACACCACATGAAGACGAGCGTGTTAAAAAAACACCTCTAGCATATTAAGGAGTTTGGTTATGTTTGAAGCAATTGCATTTTACCTGTTCGCTTTTTTAACAATCACAATGTTTTACATAGCGGTAACAACGTCTCAAGCGTTGTACGCTCTAAGCGCATTGGCGGCAGGAATGATTTTTATATCGGCATTTTTCTTTATTTTAGGTGCTGACTTTTTGGGTGCGGTTCAAATCGTCGTTTACTCTGGTGCTGTTATGGCGCTTTATGCTTTTGGTATGATGTTTTTTGACACAACAAGAGAGGTTAAAGAGAAGCAGGGAAACAAAGCTATCATCATCGGACTAAGCGCACTTGCGGCTCTTTTGGTCGTGGTTATTGTTGCGGCACCAATTGTTGGCAACAATATCGAAGCACTCTATCCATCAGTTGATGCTACAAAAAATGTTCAAGAAGTTGGTATGGTTCTTTTTACTAAGTACCTTGTTCCTTTTGAAGTTGCGGCAGTTATGCTTCTAGTGGCGATGATTGCAGGAATCGTTCTTGCAGGAAAGAAGATGGATCTCTCTGTTACTCTTATGAACGAGGCGGAGATTATAATGATGAAAGAAGAAGATAAAAACAAAAAGGCACACTCATGATGGAAATAGGATTACACCACTATCTTGTACTCTCTACAATCCTTTTTGCTATTGGATTGGTGGGTGTTATGAGAAGAAAAAACCTTCTTATGCTGTTTTTTGCAACAGAGATACTCTTAAATGCGGTCAATATCTCGTTTGCTGCAATTTCACACTACTATGGCGATTTAACTGGTCAGATGTTTGCGTTTTTTGTTATCGCAATCGCTGCATCAGAGGTTGCTGTAGGACTTGGACTTTTGATTGTTTGGCATAAAAAACATAACAATATTGACCTTGACTATATGTCAACAATGAGGGGGTAGGGGATGGAACTATTTTTATATACCGCACTTTTTGCACCGCTCGCAGGCTCTTTGTTTGCGGCACTTTTTGGAGCGTCAAAAAAGACTAAGATAGCGGGAATCGTACCGAGTGCTCTTCTTGGTCTCTCTTTGGTGAGCAGTTTTGTGCTGCTTCTGCTCGTATTTATGACAGGACGCACCATACATGTTGAGATGATGACTTGGATGGCAGCAGGAGATCTTTACATTCCGTTTGGTTTTATAGTTGATCAGGTAAGCGTTGTGATGATGATGGTTGTAACGCTTGTTTCGACGGTTGTACACGTCTATGCTATCGGATATATGGATCACGACAAAGGGTTTAACAGATTTTTCTCTTACCTCTCTGCTTTCGTTTTCTCGATGATGATACTTGTTATGAGTGATAACTTTGCAGGTCTTTTCATCGGTTGGGAGGGCGTTGGTCTTTGTTCTTGGCTTCTTATCGGCTTTTGGTATCACAAAGAGAGTGCATCTTGGGCGGCAAACGAAGCGTTTATCATGAACCGTATCGCTGACCTTGGGATGCTTATCGGTATCTTTTTGGTTTACTGGAACACAGGAACACTGCAGTACAAAGAGGCGTTTGCAGCAATGCCATCACTTGATACAGCAATTTTAACTTGGATGGGAATCTTCCTCTTTATCGGTGCAATGGGCAAATCTGCACAGTTTCCACTCCATACATGGCTTGCCGATGCGATGGAAGGTCCAACTCCAGTTTCGGCTCTTATCCACGCTGCTACGATGGTAACAGCTGGTGTTTATCTTGTTGTTCGTGCAAATCCTCTTTATGATTTGATTCCTTCTGTTGGAGTTTTTATCGCATCTTTGGGAGCGTTTGTTGCACTTTTTGCGGCATCTATGGCACTTGTAAACCGAGATATGAAAAGAGTTATCGCTTACTCTACACTCTCTCAGCTAGGTTATATGTTTGCCGCAGCTGGTCTTGGCGCATACTGGGTTGCACTTTTCCACCTTATGGCACACGCATTTTTTAAAGCACTTCTCTTCTTGGGTGCAGGAAATGTTATGCACGCTATGCACGATGAGCTTGACCCGTTTAAGATGGGTGGTCTTAGTAAGGTTATGAAGGGTACATTCTTGATGATGACTATCGCTTCTGTTGCACTTGCGGGTATCTTTCCTTTAGCGGGCTTCTTCTCAAAAGATTTGATTTTAGAGGTTGCATTTGTTGAGCATCACTTTATCATCTATACTGTTCTTCTCTTTACTGCAGGTTTGACGGCGTTTTACTCCTTTAGACTTGTTGCACTTATCTTCCACGGTGAAGACAGATATAAGCACTTTGGTATCCATCCGCATGAAGCGTACAAGTTTATGCTCGTTGCGATGAGTCCGCTACTTGTTTTGGCGGTTATCGCTGGTGCATTTAAGATGGGTTATTTTGGTATGGTAACAGAGTTGCTTCCTGCAAAAGAGTACCATGTTCACTCTAGCTTAACGTACTGGATTATGACTATTGGAACGCAACTTTTTGTTATCGGAGCGATTGCTTATGCGTATAAAAAATATACAAGCAAAGATATCAAAGTACCAGATGGCACTTCAAAAATGGAGAACAGTTTTGGATATAAACTGCTAATCAACCAGTACTACATTCCATATTTTTATCAAGAGTATATCGTGAAGGCATATAGAGAGCTATCAGAGATTTTCTGGACAAAGATTGATCAAAAAGTTGTCGATGCTACCGTTGATGGTATAGCAAATGTGTTTTATCAAACGGGCGAGAGAACTAGAGTTATGCAGAGTGGTAACCTCTCTACGATGCTTAAATGGATGGTAGCAGGAACGGTTGTTTTATTGTCACTGGCTGTAGTTTTTGGTCTTGCGGCAAGATATTCTGGAGAAATTAAGACATTTCTCTCAGGTTTAGGAGTTTAATAGATGTTAGATCATATCTTATCAATTTTAATTTTCTTCCCAGCACTCGCAGGAGTTCTTGGATTTGTAGTCAATAAAAACAGTATTCGCTCATATGGTGTCGCTGTAGCTACTATTGAGTTTGTTTTGGCGTTGTGGCTATGGTTTGTATTTGATTCAAATACATCTGGCATGCAGTTTATGGAGCAAATCGCACTTGTTCCGACATTTGGTATCAACTATATAGTCGGTGTTGATGGTATCTCTCTTTTTATCATCATCTTAGCGGCGTTTTTTACTATGATTGGTATAGCATCTTTGGGTGAGACAAAAGATATCAAAAACATGATTATCACGCTTCTATTTTTACAGATGACGATGGTAGGTGTTTTTGCAGCTCTTGATGCAATCGTCTTTTATCTCTTCTGGGAACTCTCACTTGTACCGATGCTCTACATCATCGGGGCGTGGGGTGGACCACTTCGTATCTACGCATCTGTCAAGTTCTTCCTCTATACGTTTGCAGGATCACTTGTTATGCTTGTGGGTATGCTTTTTATGGCGTACTTCTACTATCAGGCAACTGGAGAGTGGAGTTTTGCGATTCTTGATTGGTACCGCCTGATTTTGCCAGAATCTTTCCAACTTTGGTTATTTGTGGCATTTTTTATGGGCTTTGCTATCAAAGTTCCTATGTTTCCGTTTCATACATGGTTGCCATACGCTCACGGACAAGCTCCAACTATCGGTTCGGTTATCCTTGCGGCGATTCTCTTAAAAATGGGAACATACGCATTTATCCGCTTCTCTTTGCCACTCTTCCCAGATGCGTCTGTTTACTTTATGTACCCAATTGCAGTGTTAGCTATCATCATGATTATCTATACAGCGATGGTTGCGTATGCGCAAAAAGATATTAAGCAGGTGGTTGCGTACTCTTCTGTTTCACATATGGGTGTTATTATCCTTGGAACTTTTGCACTAAATGTTGAGGGGATTACAGGTTCAATCTTTCTTATGATTGCACACGGTGTAGTCTCTGGCGCACTCTTCTTTCTAGTTGGCGTGATTTACGATAGAAGACACACTAAGTATATGAGTGAGTTTGGTGGTCTGGCACATGTTATGCCGAGATATGCAACGATATTTGGGCTAATGATGATGGCTTCAGTCGGTCTTCCTCTTACTATAAACTTTGTAGGAGAGTTTTTAAGCCTTCTTGGTTTTTATAAACAGTCTCATATTTTAACACTGCTTGCAGGAACTGCCATCATCGTAGGGGCTATTTATATGCTTGCGGCGTATAAAAAGATGTTCTTTGGTGTGGTTACAAAAGAGGAGAACAAACACCTTCCTGATGTGAACAAAAGAGAACTACTTGCTCTTATTCCACTAGCTATTATCACTATCTGGCTTGGAATCTATCCAAAACCGCTTTTAGGACCTATAAACACAAGTGTTGAAGCTGTTGTTTCGTTGATGCATGAAAAATCTTTGAGCGAAGAAGCAAAGCAAAGAATCCCGAGCGTTGCTAAAGACACGGCACTAATTACAAAATCAACAGGGGAGGCACACTAATGGTATCACCAGCAAATATCTCAATGGCGTCATTAAATCTAATAACTCTTGTACCAATGTTAATTCCAATCCTTGGTGCGCTCTTAATCATCGTCATAGACCTCTTTAAAAGTGAGCAAGACCGCTCGCTTTATGTTATGCTCAGCCTTCTTGTTTTGGGGGTTGATTTTGTAGCATTGATGGACGCAGCAGGCGTTTTTGCAAGCAATGGAACAGTGATGGGTGTTTTTGATGTGATGCTTATCGACGGTTTGGCGATTTTATCGCAGTTTATCGTTGTTGGTGCGTCTATGCTCTTTATCCCGCTGGCACTTACACATAAGAGATTTCATGAGTTTACTTACCCTGAATTTTTTGCACTCTTTTTGTTTATGATTGCAGGCTTCCAGTTTATGGTGGCAACGGACAATCTTATCCTTATCTTTGTAGGGCTTGAGACTGCTTCACTAGCACTTTATACGCTCATAGCAATGCACAACCGTGACAAATCTTTTGAAGCAGCGGTTAAGTACTTTACGATGGGCGCACTCGCAGCAGGATTTTTTAGTTTTGGTTCGATGGTATTTTATGCGCTTACAGGTTCAGTAGAGATTAGCCAAATAGCAGCTGTTCTTGAAGCAAACAAATATGCAGATATCGGATTTGTCCTTATCGGTGTTGTCTTCTTGTTTGCATCTTTTGGCTTCAAACTCTCTATGGTTCCGTTTCATACATGGACGCCAGATGTTTATGAGGGCTCATCAGCGGCACTTGCTGGTTATATGTCTATCGTTCCAAAGATAGCGGCGTTTGTAGTTGCTATGAGGATTTTTGAGTTTCTTATACATAGCGGTGTTGTTTGGTTGGAAGTTATCCTTTATGCGAGTGTTGTGATTACGATGACAATGGCAAACGTTTGGGCATTGGTACAAACGGATGTAAAAAGAATGCTTGCTTATAGTTCTATCTCGCATGCAGGATTTGTAATGGCGGCTATTTTGATTGGTACGACACAGTCAAACAGTGCGCTTTTCCTCTACTGGATACTATTTAGCTTTACAAACCTTGGCTCATTCTCTATGCTTTGGATAAGCCGTCAGAAAAATCTTCCTGCTCATCAGCAGTCAGACCACAGTTACAACAAATTTGCAGGAATGATTAAAACTGCACCTGTTGCCGCAACAATTATGGCGTTGTTTATGCTAAGTTTGGCAGGTCTTCCGCCTTTTGCTCTATTTTGGGGTAAAATGTATATGATAAGCTCGGCTGTTACTGGCGGTTATACTGTTTTGGCACTTATCATGGCACTAAACTCGGCTATTGCGGGGTACTACTACCTCAAACTTATCGTTTACATGTTTATGAAAGACCCTATTGTTGAAAATGGCGGTCATGTTTACAGTGCGAATGCAACGCTTTCACTTAAAACTATTATCGGAATTGCTGCAATAGGAACTATTTTTGCTATTGTTGCTGTAAATCAATTGCTAGAATTTATTACTGCATTTGTCTATAATAGCGGGTATTAATTACCTCTAAAACGGACGAATTCGTTTTAGTGCGTAACATCAATGAAAGGAGGAGGGAGCATTTTGTATAAAACAGTACTCCTTTTTCTTCTTTTTCTTACACCTCTTTTTGCGTTAGATATCTCTCTTCAGGGCGCAAAAGAGAACCATGAACCCTACTCCACACTTCATTTAAGCGATAAAGATAAATTTTTATGTCAAGAGTTTAAAGATGATTTTAACAATGTCATCAAAATCGTTTGTGCTTTTTCTAAAGCACCCTCGCAAAAAGTACAAAAATTGCAAAACAGTTTTTTTGAAATTGAGAGTGAGATAAAAAAAGATACTTTTTTTGTCATCATTAAGCCTTATCAAAAGATGAAACTTTTGCCCGTACTCTTTAATCTTACCAAAGAGGAAACTACTTTTGATGCTCACGTTGAGATGTCCAATCGCTGGATGATTGTGGGCTATAAAGAAAAAATCCCATACTTAGAACAAGTACCTAAAAACAAATTTGCACTCAACCTTCCCTTTGTATCACATGATGAGAAACTCCCGTATGTTGGGAGTTTGGATATCAAAGGAAATCCTGTTTATATCAAGCGTGTTGGGGATGTTACTGACTATTTAAAGATTAAAAAGCTTTATGAAGAGAAAAACTATGAGTATGCTCTTGAACTTGCACAAGATGTGATGAAAGAGTATCCAAACTCTCTCTTTCGAGCAGAACTGCTTTTTTATAAAATTAGAATTCATTCACGGTTAAAAGAGAATGAGAAGCTTATTGATGTTGCCAAAGAGTATCTTAGAAATTATTCCTCCGATGAGAACGTGGCAGAGGTACTTTCCCTTATAGCCAGAGCTTATGATAAAGTCGGTATGAATAGTGATGCTAGCTATTTTTATGACAGGCTCTTCAGCGAGCATCCAGACTCTGTTTATGCAAAGTGGGGATATATCTATATGGCAGAAGAGTTGGAAGATGGCGGAGCTACTTCTAAAGCACAGGGTATCTATGAGAGCGTACTTAAAGAGACAGATAATGTTGAAGTTGCCATAGAAGCAGCTTACAAACTTAGCAAAATTCTTCTCTCAAATGCAAAAGTAAAAGAGGCTGCAGCACATATAGAAAAAATAGTTTTAGCAAAGCCTGAGTATTTTTTTCAAAACAAACGCAACTCTATAGAGCTTATGAATGAGTTTTTGGATAGCGGTGACTATATTTCAGCGGCAACAATCGCAAAAGCACTTGTTGCAAAGATGGATCGTGAAGATGATGAGTATGAGAAACTTATTAAAAACATCGGTATTTGGCTTAGTCAATCAAAGATGAAGCAAGAGGCACTTGTGGCATTGAACAAATATATAGAACTCTTTCCTGATGGAACATACCTTGAAGATGTTAAAGTAGCTAAAGATTCGCTCTTTTTTGATGTAAATGATATTGATGAAACAAATACAACCGCCAAATTTGCGATGTATGACAAGTTAATAGAGGAATATACAAAAGACAGAATAGGCGACAAAGCTCTATATGAAAAAGCCAAACTTCTCTTAGCACAAAAGATGTTTAAAGAGGTGCTTTTACTTGAGACAAAGCTTCTTGAACTTGACAAGGTGGAGTATGGCGATGTGCCTGAGCTTGTTGTGGATGCCGCCATCGGAGCGATGCAAGAGGCACTTGGGACAAAAGAGTGTAACAAAGTCCTGCTTTTCTCCTCAAAATATAAAATTGATTTATCAGCCCAGTGGGATGACGGAATTTATGAGTGCGCTATGAAGGGTGCAGATTTTGAGCTTGCTAAGAAAATGGCGGATAGAAATCTTAAATCCAAAGATTTGGAGCAGAGAAAAAAATGGCTCTATCGCTACATCAAGATAGATTTTGCAACAGGCAATTATAGTAATGTTATCGAAGCTTCTAAAGAGCTTGTAACACTTATAGCAAAAGAGAAGAGTTCGGGATATAAAGATATATATAGAGTAGTTTTTGACACCTACCACCGACTTGAAAATAGTGATAAAATGATTGAATCCATAGCAAGTGTGCTAGAAGTCTATGGTGAAGACTATGTTGATATCGATAGATACGCCGCTGTAATGACAGTGGGAAGTGCAAAAAAAGATACAAATCTCATCATAGGATATGGCGAAAAAGTACTTAAGATTCAAAAGAGTTCTGCATCACATCCGCAAAGTCCGTTTGTAGAGTTTACGCTCTATGAGGCATATATGCAAAAACAGGAGTTTGCAAAAGCGTTGGATGTTATAAAGATACTTGATAGCGCAGAGCTAGATAAAAACCAAAGGTCAAGACAAAAGTATCTCTTAGGCAACGTGCTTGCAAAACTCTGGAGGGATGCTGATGCCAACAAAGCATACCAAGAATCCATAGACGCCGATCCAAAGTCCGCTTGGGCAGGACTGGCAAAGAGCGCTAAAGAGCTTTAAAAATAAGTTTTAGTTTCAAACAACCACAAAGTCAGCCGCACTGATGGTTGGATGTGTTGTCGTGCCTAGCAAAGCGATTTGAATCGCTGCTGTGGCAGTGCCGCTTCCGTCTGCATCATAAAAGAGCTTACCAGTGTCTGTTTCATAGACGATGTAGTCATTAGCGTCCGCTGCTTTTCCAGTAAGATTTGCTTTGAAATAAGCAGCGTTTAGTGTACCTGCTGTGAGTAACTTTTTAAAGATTGCATTTTCAAGTTTGATGGTATCGTCCGTGGCATTAAAGTCTGTGATGGTGTCAAAATTTGTGTTGCTTATGGCAGTGTTAAACATAAAGATATCGCCTCCTGCTCCCCCGATAAGAGTATCTTTGCCTCCTCCGCCATTTAGGATATCATTACCACCAAGTCCTTTGAGAGTGTCGTTGCCTCCTCCGCCATTTATGGTGTTTTTTGCGGCATTGGCAATCAAAATATCAGCATAAGTAGAACCTGCCAGATTTTCAAATCCGCTTAAGGTGTCAGAACCTGCGCCGATGGTGTCTTGCGCCGTCGTGAGTGTTAGGTTTACTCTCACCCCATGAGTTGCGGTTGCATAAGTTAGCGTATCAGCACCAAGACTGCCTATGAGTGTGTCATTTCCTGCTCCACCGTCTATGATGTCATTTCCTGCCATGCCATCGATGGTATCGTTTCCACCGTTGCCTGTTAGCTTGTTTGCAAAATCATTTCCAGTTATCTCATCATCTCCAGAGCCACCGATAGCATTTTCTATAACAGCACCATATGCGATACCAAGGTTATTGCTTCCTCCTGTATAGTTATGCAGCGCATCAAAGTAAACTATGTCCGAATAATGCCCTTCTCTCAAATCTATACGACATCCCGTTGCAAAGTCATCAACACAGATAGCATCCACACCACCCGCATCCCAGAGTGTTTGTGCAAATCTAATGGTAGGGTCAAAATCATAGATATCATTGCCACTCTGATAAGATAAGTTTGCCCCATACATATACTGAATCGCCGCCACGTCTTGAATCATCGGAGTTTGAGTGTATATATGCTCACCGTACCAATAGTCAGGATAAAAATCATAGTCGTTATAAGACATAATTGTGCCAGAAGTGTCAAATCCATCCGCATAACCATTGTCTAGCGGGTGTGTCAGCCCTAGTGCATGCCCCAATTCATGCATCAAAGTTTCCAGCTCCCAAGACCCAGCACCCTCAGTCCAGTTATAAGTATGATTGAGCCAAACATCACCGCCAGTTTCCCAGTATGATGATGGATAGTATGCCCAAGCTCCTGCTCCGCCCGCTTCAACCTCTTCACTGATGGCTACTCTTATAACTCCATAAGAACTAGAAGTCTCTTCAACTCTACTAAATGTGATATCAGCGATATTTCCCCACTGTAACAAAGCCAACTCAAACATTGTGACTTGCGCCGCACTAAGATAGCTGATAGAATTGGCTTCGGTTATGGAATCATCCCAGTAGGATGTGTCATTGACTAGATTTCCAGGGATACTGTAGGTCAACACAACACCGCTACCAACTTCTCCGCCCCATTTATAGTCAGACATTAAATTATCGACGATGGGAGGTATATAAACCCCATCCTCACGAGTTGAGTTAACTAACATGGCACTTCTCCAAAGAGTCTATTTTGTACAATTATAAAC